>CADBOK010000001.1 GCA_902796245.1 Oscillospiraceae bacterium
ATACTGGCTGTCCTGCGCAAGCCGCGACTGCAGCTGGCTCTGCGTGACGCGGCGGAGGAACTTGCGGTAGCCCAGCGCCTGCGCGACAATCTCGTCGCCGAAAGCCGTGCGCTTGCCGCCGTGGAGCGTCAGAATGCCGGTCAGCACCTCGCAGACGATCACCAGCAGCACCGCGAGCACACCCTCGCCGAGCTGCGCCAGCACCAGAAGCGTGATCGCGCACAGCGCCGCCAGCACCACCATCGGCAGCTTTCCCTGATAATACGCTGCGGGTGCATACTGGATCACACCGGACAGCACGCCGCCGAGCACAAAAATTACAACCAGCAGCAGCCAACGCACAAAGCCTGCCGGAAGCAGCGGGCTCGCCGCCTCCGCCGCGGCCAGCGCCCCGGCCAGAAGGCCGAGCGCGCGCATGATGAGCGGATTGCCGCTGGACTTTTTGTACAGCCGCTTTGTCCAGTAGCGCCGCAGCACCTCGTCGGCCTTTTCCGCCGTGCGCTTATACAGAAGACTTGCCCCCTCGACCACATCGCCCTGCGAAAAGAGCATCTGGAACAGCCGGACCTCCGCCGGGCGGCGCTCATTGCCCATATCGACGCGGCGGCGCAGCGCCACACGCGCGTTTTTGCCGCAGAAGATCGTTAAGTACCCGAGGCTGGCCCAGTGGCAGACCAGCATATTGAACTGGATCGGCCCGCCCGCCAGCAGAAACGGCATATCGCACGGCAGCGCGGCATCCGGCGGCAGCATGCGCGAGGAGGCATGCACCGGCTCGCTGCGCAGCGCCGAGAACCAGTAGCCGAAGGCCAGCGCAAGAAACAGCAGGATAAACGCCATGCCGACCCAGCTGAACGAGAGCGCGGTATACGCGCCGGAAAAATAGGCCTTGTCCAGCGTGAGCGTCATTTCCAGCGATTCATGATCCTTCAGCCCCGTCGCAATCACACCCGTGATGCGCGATTCGGCAACGTCCAGATCGATATAGTCGGAGATCACGTCGCCGTAATACCCGCTCGTAAAGGCCGGATAGCTCTCAAACGGCTTGGGCATGGTGACGGTAAACACGTATTTGGAGATGGGATAGCCCCATTTCGCGCTCATGAGCGGGAGCGTGAGCGTCTGCACGCCGTCTGCCTCGCTGGCAAGGCCCGAGATCGTATACATGACCGTGAACGAGCGCGACCCGGTAAAGCCGTTCGCGTCGGTCAGCACAAGCACGGGGCAGTCGCCGTCGGTCTGCTTCTGCGCGTCGTAGCCCGCGACAGAGGCCTTTTTCGCGCCCGGGCTGAGCGGAAAGCGCAGCTGCGTCTGCGCGCCGCTGATCTCCAGCGTAAAGCTCTGCGTGACCTGGCAGGAACCGCTGCCGGTCAGGGTGCAGTCTGTTTTCATTTCGGAAATAACGGGCTCCGCCGCGCAAACGCCCGTGCAGAGCGCCAGCAGGCACGCCAGCAAAAGCAGCAGCCGCTTCATACGATCACCTCTCGCGTTCAGTTTCTCTCAATTTACCACAAACGCGCCCAATTTGCAACCATAGCCGCTGCCGCAGACGGCCCTATGCGTTTCCCTTCAGAATTTCCAGCGCCTGCTTCGTGTCGCAGTCAAACAGCTCGCGCTCCCCTGCCTCGACAAGCAGCAGCACATTCTCGTGCCGCCGGATGACGGACGAGCCGCCCCGGTCTGCCTCCAGCGCGCACAGCTCCGGGAAAAACCGCGCCGGGAACAGGCACGGATTGCCGCGGTTTCCGTTGTGCGCGGCCGCGGCGATACACTCCGGGCGCTCCTGCCAGGCGGCTACGACGCGCCGCACCGTCCCGGCCCGCAGCAGCGGCTGGTCGGCGACCATATATAAAATACCGTCACAGTCCGCCATCGCCTGCGTGCCGAGGCGGATGGTGCGGCTGATGCCGTCCTCCGGGCGGTCA
This sequence comes from Oscillospiraceae bacterium, assembly GCA_902796245.1. Taxonomy (GTDB): domain Bacteria; phylum Bacillota; class Clostridia; order Oscillospirales; family Oscillospiraceae; genus CAG-170. Next base: position 1,926 of record CADBOK010000001.1, read on the forward strand.
TTCAGGATCGTATCAAAGCCCGCCCGCGCGGCCTCTTCCAGAAGCGCCGGATACTGTGAGACGACCGTGACGCGGGCAAAGAGCCCCGCCGGGATCGCCGCGAGCGCAAGCGAAAACAGGCTCTGCCCGTCAAAGCGCGCGGTCAGCTTATTTTCCCCGAAGCGGGAGGCATTCCCGGCCGCCATGACAAGACAGCCGGCGCGAAGCGCAGAACATTCGGCCATATTGGTATGCTCCTTGTGATTTTCTACAAAACAGTATAGCTATTTTTGCATATTTGCGCAAGAATCATACAGCTTTTTCGACATTCGCGAAAAAAGCCGTTATTCAGAAAGTAGGATAATGCTTTTGCTTTCTCTTGAAAATGCAATATGCTACAATAGAAACAAATCAAAGTGGAGAACTGGCGGAAACCGCACGGAAACCGGCGGCTTTCGTCCATCACCCAGCAAAATGGAGGTAACCGAATGAACATCGTAGGCAAGAGCGAGGTTCGTGTCGACGCCTTTGACAAGGCGACCGGCCGGACAAAATACTATGATGATCTGGCCCCGAAGGATGCGCTGCTCGTCAGAGTCAAGCATTCGACCATTGCGCATGGCTTCGTCAAGTCGGTCGACATCAGCAAGGCCGAGAAGATCCCCGGCGTTGTGAAGATCCTGACCTGCTTCGACGTGCCGGACATCCCGTTCCCCACGGCCGGCCACCCGTGGTCGATGGACCCGTCCCATCAGGACATTGCCGACCGGCACCTGCTGAACCGGCACGTGCGCTATTACGGCGACGATGTCTGCGCCGTCATTGCAGAGGATGAGGTCGCGGCCATGCAGGCTGTGCGCGCCATCGAGGTCGAATATGAAGAGCTGCCGTTTGTGCTCGACGTGCAGAAGGCCATGGAGCCCGGCGCGCCGCAGCTGC
>CADBOK010000002.1 GCA_902796245.1 Oscillospiraceae bacterium
GCAGTTGGATGATAGAGCAGCAGGGGAAGAGTGAAGGGGGCAAAGAGCCCCCTTCGCGTTCAATCAACCAGATTTTCGAACTTTTTCCAAGTTCGAAAATCTGCCTCAGCGGGGCGAAAAGACTTTTTCGACACGCTGAGAGGCCGCTGCGTCGCGCAGCGGCCTCTTTTTTGGGATCAATATGAAATTACAGTGTGAATTCAAAGCGCATGGCGAGGGCCTTGAACAGCTCGTGCATGACGCGCTCGGAAACGGCGCGGATGTCCATGCCGGTGATAAAGTCCACGGTCTTTTGGATCTCATCCTCCGGAACGTGGTATGCCCGCAGGCTCATGGTGAGGAACATGCGCAGCTTCTTTTCCAGCGTCAGCTCCTCGCTGCACGGCTGCGCCATGTAGGCCCGCATAATCCCGGCGGAGCCGATCTCCATGAAATAAAAGTCCTGCGCGGTCAGCTCGGGCTGATAGGCGTGGAATATCTGATAGAGCTCTTTGGCCGTTTCATGGAAGATATAGTCCGACGCTTCCTTCTGCGTGTAGGCCTCGATGTAGATCTCGCGCAGATTTTCGTTCAGCTCCGTCAGCGTCATCTGGATAGCTGTCTCCACGGCGTAGACGTAGACAGGCGGCAGCTGCGCGCCCGTTGTGCTGCGGGCCATGGCGAACTGATTGGAGAACATGAATTCCACCAGCTCGGTCAGCACGCCGTCCTTGGCGCGGAAGATATTCTGGAAGATACTGTTGGAGACCGACGCCTGCTGCACAATCTGGGCGACGGTGGTTTTTTTATAGCCCTGCTCAAGAAACAGCTTGACACAGACCGTCAAAATCCGCTTCTTGGCCGGCAGGCTTGCACTTGTGATTGCGATGAGGAGCACTTCCCTTCTTCGTGCGACAGATATTTTGTGTATATTGTAGCAAACCCGCAGCGGAAACGCAAGGGGGTGAGGAGGACAGCCAGAGTGACCGCAGGCAGCGCCCCTTATGCCCAAGGGGAGCCTTTTGGGCCGGTGCTTATTTTTTGTTTGATGCGCTGAATTATTTTGCGGATTGACAGATGTTTTTATGCGAATTATAATATTGACGTGAACAGTCATTCACGTCATGTTGAGGTGTTTTATGTATCGGAAGCTGGACGAAGCAGCGCTGGGCGCGATTCTGGAGGCGGGCATTGCAGAATTTGCCCGCTGCGGCTTTCAGCCGGCGTCGGTCGCGGCAGTCGCGAAAAGCGCGGGCGTGAGCGTCGGCGTGATTTATAAATATTTTGGAGACAAGGACGCATTTTTCCTTGCCTGTGTGCGGCACTCGCTCGATCTGCTGGACGCAACGCTGCGGGAGGCCGCCGCGGGCGGCGGGCCGCTGGAGGCGCGGATACAGCGGCTGATTCTCGCGCTCATCCGCCAGTCGCGCAGCCACGCGAGCTATAACGCGATGTACAACGAGATCACCTCCGGCAGCTGCCGGAGGTATGCCGGAACGCTTGCGCGCGAGATCGAATCGCGCACGGCGGCGCTTTATGCGCGCCTGTTTGATGAAGCACAGCAGGCCGGCCGGCTCACGGAGCGCATCGAGCCGCAGCTGTTTGCGTTTTTCTTTGATAATCTGCTGATGATGCTGCAGTTTTCCTATAGCTGCGAGTATTATCAGGAGCGGATGCGGATCTTCTGCGGCGACGCCGCTTTGGATGATACGAAGATGGCCGACAGGCTGACGCGCTTTTTGCTGGGCGCGATGAAAGGAGACGTATGCAGTATCTCATCGCTTACGACTTCGGAACCACCGGAGTCAAGACCTGCCTGTTCGGAGCCGAACAGGATATCCGGCTGATTGCAAGCGCCTACGCGGGCTATGGACTTTACATCCTGCCGGACGGCGGCGCGGAGCAGGACGCGGACGAATGGTGGAGCGACATGTGCCGCACGACGAAGGCCGTGTTTGAAAAGACGGATGTGACGCCCGCGCAGGTATCCGGCATCTCGTTCTGCTCGCAGATGCAGGGCATGGTGCTTGTGGACGAGCAGGGCCGCGCGCTGCGCAGACCCATGAGCTATATGGACCAGCGGGCGACGGCGGAGTTCAGAGCCTGCCAGACGCACGGGCCGTGCGTTTCCGGTGTGAATATCGGAATGCTGCTGCGCTCGCTGCGCGCGACGCACGCCGCGTCGACGAGCGTCAAGGACCCGCTCTGGAAATACAAATGGGTGCAATCACACGAGCCGGAGATCTTCCAAAAGGCCCACAAGTGGCTGGATGTGAAGGAATCGCTCATCGCGCGGGCAACCGGAGAATTTGTCATGACGCGCGACTCGGCTTATTCGACATTTCTTTATGACACCCGCCCCGGCCGCGAGGGCTGGAACGAGGCGCTCTGCCGGATGTACGGCGTCGAGATGCGGCATCTTGCGAGAATCATCGAATGCACAGACGTGGCGGGCCTTCTGACGGAGCAGGCCGCGCAGGAGCTCGGTCTCTGCCCCGGCACGCGGGTCTACGGAGGCGGCGGCGACGCGACGCTCATCGGCGTCGGCGCGGGCTGCACCGCCGTCGGCAGCACGCATATCTATTCCGGCACGTCCGGCTGGGTCGGGACGGTGATGGACCATCAGGCAGTCGATCTCACCGCGATGATCGCTGGCATCGTCGGCGCGGAGAAGGGCAAATACAATTATTTCGCCGAGATGGAAACAGCAGGCAAGTGCTTTGAATGGGTCAAGGATCATCTGGTGCTGGACGAGGTCAATGTCTACCTGTCCAAGACCGACGTAGCCGAGAGCCAGGAGAGCGTTTATGAGAGCCTGTACGACTACATGTCCGACGCCGTCGCGCAGGTCGCGCCTGGCTCTGGCGGCGTGATCTTTACGCCGTGGCTGCACGGCAACCGCTGTCCGTTTGAGGACCCGGCGGCAGCCGGAATGTTCTTCAACATCCGGCTGGAGACGGGTAAGGTGCAGATGCTGCGGGCCGTGCTGGAGGGCATCTGCTTCCATCAGCGCTGGATGCTCGAATGCGAGGAACGGAAGGCGAAGACGGCTCCGGTCATCCGGTTCGTCGGCGGCGGGGCGCTGTCAAAGGTGACGTGCCAGATGCTGGCCGATATCACGGGCCGGACAGTCGAGACAGTCGAAAATACAAAAGACGTCGGCGCCATCGGCGCGGCGATGCTGGCGGCGGTCGGAAGCGGGCTGTTTCCGGATCTGGCGCAGGCCGCCGCGCATGTGAAGGTCAACGGGCGCTACGAGCCGGACGCGGCGCTGAAGCCGGTCTACGACCGCAATTACCGCGTGTTCCGGCAGCTGTACGCATCGAACAGGAAGAATTTCGCACTGCTGAACAGACTGAAGGAGGCATAAGCATGGACAATCAGGCTTTACGGACGTGCATCTGCAATACGGGCCGCGAGCTGCTGGAGGACGGGCTCGTCGCCCGGACGTGGGGCAATGTTTCGGCCCGCGCGGACGACGCGCATTATCTCGTCACGCCGAGCGGCATGGACTACGGCAGCATCACGCCGGAGGATATCGCGCTGTGTGATCTCGCGGACAGAAAATGGACCGGCCCGCGCAGGCCGTCCGGCGAACGGGCGGTACACGCGCTCGCCTATTCGATGTTTGAGGACGTCAATTTCGTCATTCACACGCACCAGACCTACGCCTCGGCGCTCGGCCTGTGCGGCTGCCGGCCCGGCTGCTTTACCGGCGAGGAACGGCAGCAGCTCGGGGGCGTCGCCGTGGCAGGCTACGGTCTGCCGGGCACGAAAACGCTGCAAAACGCGATGCGCGCAGCCATGGAGCGCGGGGCCAGAACAATCCTGATGGCGCACCACGGCGCTTTGATCTGCGCAGGCAGCCATGATGAAGCGCTTCAGCGCGCGCAGCTGCTCGAGCGGCTCTGCCGCCGCTGCTGGCAGGGCGTATTGGAGGAATCCGCGCCGGTCATGGAGCAGAAGCAGCTGGATTCCGTGCTTGCCAAGGTGCGCCACGCGCACCCGCTGGCCCGCGCCGCGCGGACAGACGCGCTTCTGACCATGGCGGCATTGAACCGCCCCATCCGCGCGCAGCTCGACGACATGGCGCAGATGATCGGCCCGATGATCCCGGTCACGCAGAGCGCCGCGGCAGGCGAGATTTCCGCCGCGCTGGATAAGCGCTGCGCGGTTCTGGTTCCGGGCGTGGGCGCGGTCGTCTGCGGCAAGGACGAGGATGATACGCAGGCACTGGCCGTTCTCGCGGACAAGGCTGCCGTCTGCGCGCTGCACACGGCGGCGCTCGGCGAGCGCGCCCAGCTGTCCCGCGCGGATATCGCCCTGCAGCATCTGGTCTATCAGCAAAAATACGCAAAGCAGAAGGAGGCAGGCAAATGACCGGCGAAAAGAAGAAGGAGATCTGGCGAGTCGTTAAATTCGTGCTGTTTTCCGCCTCGGCGGGCATCATCCAGCTCGGGCTGTTCACGCTGCTCAACGAGCTGTGCAAATGGAGCTACTGGCCGTGCTATCTGATTGCGCTGGTGACGTCGGTGGTGTGGAATTTCACGCTCAACCGGAAATTTACGTTCAAAAGTGCCAACAACGTGCCGAAGGCCATGGCGCTGGTCCTGTGCTATTACGCCGTGTTCACGCCGCTGTCGACGCTTCTCGGCAACTGGCTGGTTGAAACCTGCGGCTGGAACGAATATCTGGTCACCATCATGAATATGCTTTTGAATTTTGTCACGGAATACCTGTTTGACACGTTCGTCGTGTTCCGCGGCAGTATGGACACCAATGACCTTGCGAAAAAGGAGGAGCAGAAATGAACAACTGCGGTATCAGCCGCTGGGACGATCCCAACGAGATCAACGCGAGACTCAAGGCGCTCACCAGCCAGCCCATCTGGGAGGTCACGGACGAGTATTACAACAACGTGATCCTGAAATATTTTGACGAGAAGTGCAAAGCGTCCAAAGCCGTGTACGAGGAGTCCAAGGAGTATATCCCCGGCGGTGTCCAGCACAATCTGGCCTTCAATAAGCCGTTCCCCATGTGCATGGCGCGGGCTGACGGCGCGTATCTCTACGACAAGGACGGCAACCAGTACATTGACTTTTTACAGGCGGGCGGCCCGACGATCCTCGGCAGCAACTATCCCGTCATCCGGGAAAAGGTCATTGAGCTGCTGAACGAATGCGGCCCGGTAACAGGTCTGCTGCATGAGTCCGAGCTGATGATCGCGAAGGAGATCAACCGGCACATGCCGAACGTCGAGATGTTCCGCATGCTGGGAAGCGGCACGGAATCCGTCATGGCGGCGCTGCGCATCGCGCGCATTGCCACGGGCAAAAAGCGCATCATCAAGGTCGGCGGCGCGTACCACGGCTGGTCCGACCAGATGGTCTACGGGCTGAAAATCCCCGGCAGCCGGGCGCTTCTGGAATCGCACGGCATCCCCGGCGGCTGCTATGAGGCGACGGACGAGGTGCGGCCGAACGATCTGACAATGCTGGAAGACATGCTCAGGCGCAACGTGCTGCTCGGCGGCACAGCGGGCGTCATTGTCGAGCCGGTCGGCCCCGAGAGCGGCACGCGGCCCGTTGCGCATGACTATAACGCAGGCGTGCGGGCGCTGTGCGATAAATACGGCGCGCTGATGATCTTCGATGAGGTCGTCACGGGCTTCCGCGTGGCGCTTTCGGGCGCGCAGGGCTATTTCGGCGTCGTGCCGGATCTGACGGTCTTCGGCAAGATCGTCGCGGGCGGCTATCCTTCAGCTGGCGGCGTCGGCGGCAAGCGGGAATACGCGCAGCTGATGGCGGCCGGTCTTGCCACGGGCAAGCACCGCGCGTATGTCGGCGGCACGCTGGCGGCCAATCCCCTGTCCTGCCTCGCCGGGTACACGGCCATCCGCGAGATCGAGCGCACGAACGCCTGCGAGATCGCGGGTAAAATGGGCGACCGGCTGTGCGACGGGCTCAAGCGGCTTCTCGAGCAGTACGGCCTGCCGTTCGTGGCTTATAATCAGGGCTCCATCGTGCATCTTGAGTGTACGGGCGCGATGAGCTTCGATTTTTCGTCCATGTCGTTCGCGAAATCCGCGGTGGGCCTGCTCAAGCACAAGGACATGATGTACGTCCGCAAGGACTCGATGGAGCGCATGGGCGCGGCCTATATGGCAAACGGCATCGTCACGCTGGCCGGCAGCCGCCTGTATACCTCCATGGCCGACACGCCGGAGATCATCGACGAGGCGCTGAACCGCTTCGAAGAGGTCTTCAAGCACGTCAAAAAGACCAACAAGGGTCTTCTGGTCTGAGTATCATTCCGCGCTGCCCCATGAAAATCAGTCGTCTCTGACAAGCCGAAGCCCGGCCTGCCGCTTGTTTGCGGCAGGCCGGGCTTATCTGTTATTCTGCTTTCGGCGGCTGGCCCTCGCCTGACGGCTTTCTGGGGCCTCCGCTGCGGCGTCTGCGGCGGCGGGGCTTCGGCTGCTGGCCGTCGGATGCTTCCGCGCGCTCCGGACGCTCCGGCTTCTGCGCGGCAGGCTTGCGCTCCGGTTTTTCCTGCTGGGGCTGGCGTTCCTTTTTCGGGCGTTCTCTGCAGGGTGCATCGGAGCGCGGCTGCTCTCTGGATGCGGGCGCAGGCTTTTCCGGTGCGGACACCTCCTGCGGGCCCTCCCCTGCCGGCTTTGCCCGGCGGCCGCCGCGGCGGCGCCGCCTGTTTGCGCTCTTGCCGCTGTCCGCCGCCTCTGCCGTCTGCTCCGCCGCTTCCTGCGGCTCCGGCGCGATTGCCGCGACCGCATCCGGGTAGATAACCTCCGGCAGCTCTTCAAAGAATGCTTCCTTCTTCTGCACCGGACGCGGCCGGGAGGAGATCGGCGCGAAATCCCGCGGAATCGGCGGATCGTTTTTGCGGGCCTTTCCGCTGCGCAGGACATAGATATCCGCCTTTTTATATGTTCCGATGGTTTCCGGATGATCCTCCATGCGAACCCTGACGCTCTGGCGCAGGAGATTGACCTCGATGACCGTTCCGCGGCCGTCGGGCGTATCGACGAAGGATTCCATCTTCGGCGCGGTCTTGATGAGATCCTCATAGGCCTCCTGCTCGTATTTCAGGCAGCACATGAGCCGGCCGCACGTGCCGGAGATCTTCGTCGGGTTCAGGCTGAGATTCTGCGTTTTGGCCATCTTGATGGAAACTGGCTGGAAATCGTCAAGGAATTCCTTGCAGCAGAAGGGCCGGCCGCATACGCCGAGCCCGCCGACCATCTTGGCCTTGTCGCGTACGCCGATCTGCCGCAGCTCGATGCGGGTGCGGAACGCGGAGGCAAGATCCTTGACCAGCTCACGGAAATCGACGCGGCCGTCGGCCGTGAAGAAGAACAGGAGCTTGCTGCCGTCAAAGGCGCACTCCGCCGAGACGAGCTGCATTTCCAGCCCATGCGCGGCGATCTTCTGCTGGCAGATCTCAAATGCCTTCTTTTCCTTTTCCTGATTTTCCGCGTTCGTTCGCTCGTCCTGCTCGGTCGCCACACGCAGGACTCTGCGCAGCGGCAGCACCAGCTCGCGCGGCTTGACCGGATGGTTGCCTGCCGCGCAGACGCCGAATTCGTCTCCGCGCGCCGTGTCGATGATGACGTGCGCACCGGCTGTCAGCGTCAGTCCGGCGGGATCGAAATAATAGGATTTTGCGTTGTTTCGGAAGCGGATGTCCACAACGGTAACGGCGGCAGGCTCCTCCGGCTGGGCGGGCGCTTCCTCCTTTGCAGGCGCGGCGGCCTCCGCGGGCTGCTGTGTATCTTCCGCAGGCGCCTGCGCCTGCGCTTCCGGTTCTGCCGCAGCGGGCTGCTGTTCCAGAACGGTATCGGGTGTCTGTTCTTGCATGGTTCTCTCCAATCTGCCGCAGCGTCTGCGGCAAGGTAAAATTTCAGGTTCCGCGCTCAGCGCAGCTTCATTGCCAGAAAGCCGGTAACTGCGCCCGCGGATGCGTTGGCCGCCAGTGCGTCAATGGCGGCCTGTATGCTGTCGGACGCCTGCAAAAGCTCCGAGCCGGAGCGGCTGGCGACGATCTGCGCGGCGCTTTCCGACGCGGCTTCCAGTCCGCTCCTCTGCGCAAGCGCGCCGCAGATGCACGCACGCAGCTGCTGCAGCGCAGGAAGCAGCTGCTCCCGCTTGGCCTTTTCCATCGGCAGCAGGACGCGCAGCAGCGCCATCCGGTCGCGCGCGGCATAGGCTGCGGCAAACTGCCGGACAAACGGCTCGTCCTCTGCATCCTGCAAAAGCGTCAGCGCCTGTCCCAGAAAGCCGCCCGCGCGCAGATAGGCCGCACGCAGGACGCCGTCGGGCTTGTCCGGCGCATGCTGCCGCAGAAACGGCAGCGCCTCGCGCTGCTCCACGGGGCCGAGCTGCAGCTCGGCGCAGCGGCTGCGGATGGTGGGCAGAAGCCGCTCCGCGTTAGTCGACAGGATCAGGAACACGCCGTAATCCGGCGGCTCCTCCAGGATCTTCAGCAGTGCGTTCTGTGCGGACTCGTTCATTTCCTGCCCGCGCGGGATGATATAGAGCTTGCGCTTTCCCTCGTTTGGGCGGATGAACATGTCGCTTCTGGCCGCGCGGATAGGGTCGACAGTCATGGCCTTGTGGTCAGGGTCGTCGACAGTGATGATATCCGGGTGTACGCCCTCAAACGCCTTGCGGCAGCCGGAGCAGACGCCGCAGGGGATCTTTCCGCCGCGGCCCTCGCACTGCATCGCCGCGCCGAGTAGACGCGCAAGCGTATGCTTGCCGGAGCCCGCAGGCCCGCAGATCAGATAGCTGTGCGCCACACGTCCGCTTGCAAACGCGCCGCTCAGGCGCGTCTTGACGGCGTCATTTCCCAGAAAGCCGGTAAAGTCCATGTTCGGTGTTCCTTTCTCGGCCTATACTTCGCCTTATATCATAGTATAACAGATTTTCCGCCGCTTCGCCACTATTTTTTCTGCCGCATAAAAATCAGGCAGGGAACCGCTTCCCTGCCTGATTTTTCAGCTCTCCATCTGCCGCCCGAGAAAGCCCGCCACGGTCTGCACGAGCCGCTGCTCCGCCTCGCTAAGCGCGGGCGCGCCGTCCTCGCTCAGAAGCAGAACGCAGCCCATCAGATCGCCCTCGGTCACAATGGGCGCCGCCGCGCCGACGCGGTAGCGGTCGGACGCATCCGTCGGCCGGACGGGCAGATCGCCGTCCTGATAGCGATAGCTGCGCCGCAGCTCCATGAGCTGCTCGAGCTCCTGCGAGCAGCGCTTGTCCAGAAGCTCCCGCTTCTGCACGCCGTGCACCGCAATGATCGCGTCCCGGTCGCAGACCGCCGCGATATACCCGGTGTTTTTTCCGATCGATTCACAGATCTGCCCCGCGAACTCTCCCAGATCCCCCATCGGCGAGTATTTCTTGAAGATCACCTCGCCGTCCTTCTCCGTATAGATCTCCAACGGGTCGCCGCTGCTGATAACACTGACACGGAAAACCTTGTCCTCATGATTTTTAGAGGACTGGATCAGCGTGTTTTCGATATTTTCCGTGCCGGAATTAAAATTTGCGGCGTCCTCCGGGAGCACGCCAGTCTTGAGCAGGCTGTCAATGTCCGCCTTGAGCTGCACCTCGATGTGATCCTCATAGACCCTGATCTTTTCAATCATTAAATTCAGGTCATTACGGTCAAGCGCCGGCTTTTCCAGAATGTCGTGAAATACATCCATTGCCGTTTTTGCCACGCGGTTGATGCGGATGATGGTGTTTCGTTTGTCGCTGGCAAATTCGATCTGGTGCTGGATGCCCGCAATGCGCTGCGTCAGCTCCGCTTCCAGCTCGTCGTAGGTTTCGTCCAAAAGTGCTTCCTGCTCCGGGTGCTTCATCATGTCGCGGATGCGCTGGCGCTTGGTCGCTTTCAGCTCCTCCTGCTTGTCAAGAAGCAAAGCCTCCAGGTTTTCCTCCGTGCGCTTCGTTTCCGCAATGTCCGCCTGCTCTTTCTCCAGATCGGCGTTCAGCCGTTCGAGCATGGTGCCGGAATTGTCACGGACTTTCCGCACATAGTCCTTGACCAACGCGTCGAGCGTTCCCACGCGGATATGGTGACTGGTGCAGCCCTTGAGACCACGCCTGTGATACGTTCCGCAGGTATAGGCGGGCGCCAGATCGCTCCGGCTCATGGCGAACATCGGACTGCCGCAGTCGCCGCAGACGAGAAGCCCCGAGTACACATTGTCGTTGACCTTGACCCCGCGATAGTTGTTTGTCGAGCGGCTCTCGCGCAGCGAGCGCACGGTTGCAAATGTGCGGTAGTCGATGATCTCCTGATGGTGGTGCTCAAAGACGCGGTGCTCGCGCTCGTCCAGCTTTCGGTCGCTGCCGTTGATCTTGACGCGTGTGAACTTTCCCTGCCGCAGCGTGCCGATATAAAAGTCGTTATCTAAAATTCCCTGCACCGTGACGATCGCCCATGCCGCTTTCGTCTTGCGGCGGACAGGCTCTCCTGCGGCAGCGCGGCGCTCACATTCGGACATCCGCGGCGTGGGCACGTTGTTGTCCGTCAGATAGTTGGCAATTTTCTTGTAGCCCCAGCCGTCTAAGTAAAGCTTGAAAATTGTCCGGATGACCTCGGCTTCGGTCGGTACGACCTCAAAGACCTGCTGCTTGTTCAGAATATAGCCATACGGCGCGGCGCAGAGCCAGCGCCCCTCCTCCTGCCGCCGCTTCACGACGCTGCGCACCTTTTTCGACGTGTCCGTGACCGGCATTTCGTTGATTAAGAACTGGAACTGAATTTTGAGCCAGTCGTCGTCATTCGGGAAGTCAATATTGTCGCCAATCGAAATAATGCGCACACCCGCGTCGCGCAGATCCTCCAGCTCTACCAGTCCGCGCGAGTTGCGGCGGGAGAAGCGCGAGAAGTCCTTGACGATGAGAATGTTGTACTTGTGGCTCATCAGCCCCCGGCGCATCTCCTGATACCCCTCGCGCTGCTCGAACGTGTAGCCGGAGCGGTCACGATCCTCAAAAAACGTCAATGTGCTGTTCGGAAAGTGCGTCGTTACAAAATCTTCGATGATGGATTTCTGATTTTCGATCGACACATTGTCGCGGTCAAGCTCCTCATCGACCGAAATGCGGGCATAGCCCGCAATGTCAAAGCGTTCAATCATGCTCATTCACCCTTGAGATATTGTTCTGTCTGGCGGTCAAATTCGGAGATGTATGCCGCGTCCTGTTTTTTGCGGAACTTCTCGTAAATCGCGCCGACCTTTTTCGCCGCCGCTTCCCGCGAAACATGCCCTTTTCCGTCCAGCATGTTTCGGCGGTTGTTGGTCAGAAAGCGGTCGGTTTCGTTCAGCCAGTCCTGCATACTCATGAGCTGCTCGTCCTCCGCCATCAGTTCAGCGTAGTCGATGAACATGGTTACCAGCCGGTTCAGGCGGGACAGCTCCTTTTCGTTCAGGTAGTTCTTCGCCACCAGCGTGTCGCTTTTCAGAATCTTCCCATCCGGCGCGCCCTTCCATGTGGTAAGTCCCATCGTGGGGCTGTCCAAGTTCGCCCGCTCGGAAATCAGCTCCGCGGCAGTCTTGCCGGTGACGGCGTAGTGCAGTTTGTTCTGCACGAACGCGTTAAACGCCTTTGTCGTGTCGCTGTTTTTGTCATAGTCATAGCTGCACTGCTCGAACACATCCGCGATTTTCTGATAGGCTCTGCGTTCGCTGGCACGGATCTCCCGGATTCGCTCCAGCAGCTCGTCAAAGTAGTCCTTGCCAAACGGACGGCCGTTTTTCATCAGCTCGTCATTCAGCACAAAGCCCTTCTGAATGTACTCTTTCAGTGTCTTCGTCGCCCACTGACGAAAGCGCGTGGCCTTTTTGGAGTTCACCCGGTAACCTACGGCGATGATGGCGTCGAGATTATAAAAATTGGTGGGCTTCGTAGAAAATTCGGAAATCCCGAATTTTCTCATACAGGAGTCTTTGACCAGTTCCTCCTCCTCGAAGATGTGCGATAGATGCTCACTGATATTGGACTTACTGGAGTCAAACAATTCTGCCATGCCAACCTGCGTCAGCCAGAATGTCTCGTCCATAAATACAACGTTTACAAATTCTTTTCCGTTTTCATCGCTGTA
>CADBOK010000003.1 GCA_902796245.1 Oscillospiraceae bacterium
AGCTCCGGCTCCGTCAGAAGCAGCACATGGCTCCGGCATCCGCCGCAGCCGCCCGCGCAGCCTCCGCAGGACGTACAGTCGGGCATATTCATCCCTCCTGCCGCTAGGATACCCGAATCACGCGAAAACGTCAATGCTTTTCGGATAAAATCGCCGTCAGCTTGTCTGTCAGCGTCCACACGCCTGCGATCAGTCCCAGAAGAACTGCCGCCGGGATGGCCAGTACGCCGATCACGGCCAGCCCCAGATAGAACACGCCGCCGGAAATGCCGTCCCTTGTTTTTTTCATGCAATCACTGCGCATAGCTCTAATTTCTCCCGTGCAAGCATCCACACGTCGCGCAGCCAGAGGAAAAAGTCTTCCACATTGCGGACGGTCTGCTGCACGCCGACCTCCGCGCAGCTGCCGAAGACGGCCTTGGCCGCGCAGCACGTCATGCCGATGAGCAGCGCCGCGATCAGAACCAGCACCAGAACGAGCCGGAGCAAAAACCGGATCATGTGTGCTCCTCCTTTGCGCCTGCGACGATGGAATAATACGAATTGGATGTGATGCGGTAGACGAGGGTATAGAAGACCGCGTAGATGGCGAAGGTGACGACCGTCGTGCCGATGAGCAGCTTCAGATTCGTGAGGTTGAACAGCATCAGCATTTTATGGATGAACGGGAACGCAAAGCCCAGATGCAGCCCCGCAAACAAAAGCGGCAGGAAGAACACCAGCAGCAGCTGCGAGTTGATGGACTTGCGGATATCCGTCTTCGTCATGCCGACGCGCTGCATGATCTCGAACCGGGCCTGATCCTCATAGCCCTCGGAGATCTGTTTATAATATAGAATCAAAACGGCGGCGGCGAGGAATACGATGCTGAGCAGAATTGCGAGGAAGAAGAGGCTTCCGTAGGTGCCGACAAAATCTTCACGGTTGGACGCGATGGATTCTACCGTGTACGACGCGTAGACCAGCCCTTCCCTGTTATCGGCAAACGTCCCCATCATATCGCGGAGAAACGCGATCTGCGCTTCATCCGGGCTGCCGGAATCAAACGAATACTGCCAGCTCACGACGACCGGATAGCGGGTGTTCTGCGTCCGCAGCGCGTTCACCGCTGCGTCAAAATCCGGGACGATCAGATAGATCGTCGGCGTGATGTTCGCGCTGTCCGCGCCGAAGCCGCCGAACTCCGGCAGCTGGCCCTTGATCTGGTAGGTCAGCTCGCCGATTCTGAGATCCGGCTGCGTATAGGTCATACGCGGGCAGCAAAAATACGCCTCGTCCGGCTCCAGCGTCAGGCGCTCGCCTGTCATGCGGGTATAGTCCTCCAGCGGCAGGATCGTCAGATCGACCGCGCGCTCATAGTCCATGAGCGTACTCTCCTGCGCGCGGGTGAAGGTATTGCCCGTAAGAAGGCCGGAGAACCATGCGCTGCGGATATCGAACTGCCCCTGCACGTCAAGTCCGTCCTGTTTGATAACGTCCTCGATCATGCCGCGCGCGATGGCGATGTTTGCTTCATCCATACCGCCCTCGTCCTTGGCAAAGCGCAGCTCAACGGAAAGATCGGTCGGATAGCGCGTGCGCAGCGCGTCCTCCTTGCCGAAGTAGAGGCAGGTCGTTGACGAGAGCATAACGAGCACCATCGTGGCAAGAATACAGATGGAGGCCAGTCCCGCGCCGTTGCGCTTCATACGGTAAGCCATGGACGAGACGGAAATAAAATGGTTTTTCTGGTAATAATACCGCTTGTTCTTCTGCAGCGCGCGGCACAGAGCCACGGAGCCGGAGATAAAGATCAGATACGTCGCCACGATGACCATCAGAACGGCAATAAAGAACACGGCCAGCGCCGTCAGCGGCTGCTTGATCGTCACGGCGATGTAATACGCCGCGCCGAGGATCAGAAAGCCACCCAGACCGAACACCCAGTTTGCCTTCGGCGGCTTTTCGCCGCAGGCTTCGCTGCGCAGAAGCGCGGCCGCGTTTGTCCGGCAGACCGTCACCAGCGAGCGCAGGAACAAAAGCGCGAAGATGGCGAGATACAGGATCGTCGTCATGGCGGCAGCCGGGCCGGAGACGGTAAAATCCATCTGCACAGTGCCGTCCACGATATTGACGAGCAGCAGCTCAAACAGCTTCCCGAGCGCAATGCCCAGCGCCTCGCCGCCCACGATGGAAATCAGCGCCATGATGACCGTTTCACACGCCAGAACCTTTGCCAGATTGCCCTTACCCATGCCGAGGATGTTATAAAGGCCAAACTCGCGGTTCCGACGGCGGATAAGGAAGGAATTCGTATAGAACAGGAACAAAACGGCGAACGCCGCCATGACAAAGCTCCCAAGACTCAGGATCATGGGCATGGTGTCTCCGCCCGGGAAGGTCTTGAGGATGGGAGAGGAGGCCAGCGACAGCAGAATGTACGTCATCATGACCATGCCCACGCAGGTCAGCAGGAACGGCAGATACAGCCGCTTGTTTTTCGTGATGCCCTGCCACGCAAGGCGCGGATAGAGCTTGTGTGTCATGCCTGCTCGCCCCCTGCCTGCAGAACAGTCAGCGCGTCGGTGATCTTCTGATAGAGCTGATCGTCGGTGAGATTGCCGCGGTAGAGCTGGTGATAGACCTCGCCGTCCTTGATAAACAGGACGCGCCCGGCGCGGCTGGCCGCGCGGACGGAGTGCGTGACCATCAAAATCGTCTGTCCGCTGCGGCTGATGTCGGAGAACACGCGCAGCAGCTCGTCCGTCGCCTTGGAGTCCAGCGCGCCGGTCGGCTCGTCGGCAAGCAGAAGCCGGGGGCTTGTGATGATCGCGCGGGCGACGGCCGCGCGCTGCTTCTGGCCGCCGGAAATTTCATACGGATATTTTTTCAGCAGCTCCGTAATGCCAAGCCGGGCCGCGATGGGCTCGAGCCGCGCGCCGAGCTCCTTCTGCGGTACGCCGGCCAGCACGAGCGGCAGATAGATGTTGTCCTCGACCGAAAACGTGTCGAGCAGGTTGAATTCCTGAAACACGAAGCCCAGATGATCGCGGCGGAAGGCCGCGCGGTCGGATTCTTTGATCGAGGCAAGATCCTTGCCGTCCAGCAGGACGGAGCCGGAGGTCGGCTTGTCAAGCCCGGCCAGAATGTTCAAAAGCGTCGTCTTGCCGGAGCCGGATTCGCCCATGATGGCGACGTACTCTCCGTTTTCCACGCTGAAATTGATATTTTTGAGCGCCTCGACCGACGCGCCTCCAAAGCGCGTCGTGTAGACCTTGCGCAGTCCGTTTACTTCGAGAATCTGCATGATGAAAATGCCTCCTGTGTTGATTTCTGCCCCCAGTATACCGCGCCGCGCGGAAAAGCGCTATCGATTCAGCTTACAGTTTTCCGGGCGCGTCTTACAGTTTTGTAAGATGGGGTGGCACTGGAGCGGGAGCTTTGTAGGGGCCGATGCCCACATCGGCCCGGCGGAACACACCATTTTTACTGGAATCTTCGGCGAATTCGTCACATTTATTGGGCCGACAGAGTCGTCGGCCCCTACAATACCCCTCCGCTCCCCGTAGGGGCGGACGACTCTGTCCGCCCGCAGAACGCACCGGCTTTTACGGAAATCTACTGCGAATTCGCAGCTTCCCAACGGGCCGAGTAGGCATCGGCCCCTACAGGAAGTCCTGTAAATTTACACTTGACAAATACCCCATATGGGTATATAGTAAAGATACCCAGATGGGGTATATAAAAATAAAAAGGAGGCTGGCCCATGCCGGAACCCAAACGATGTTCCTGCTGCGAAAAGCACACGCTGCGCGCGCAGGAGGAGAAAAAGAAGCTGCTGAACCGCCTGCGCCGCATTGAGGGACAGGTCCGCGGCCTGCAGGCAATGGTCGAGGCCGACGCCTACTGCAACGATGTGCTGACGCAGTCCGCCGCCGTCAACGCCGCCATCAACGCCTTCAACCGCGAGCTTCTGGCTGAGCATCTGCGCACGTGCGTGACGCGGGATTTAAAAAACGGCCATGAGGAGATCGTGGATGAACTGGCCGCGACTCTGCAAAAGCTAATGAAGTAATTTTGCTCCCAAGGAGGGATCGATATGCAGCAATATACCGTGACCGGCATGCACTGCGCCGCGTGCAGCGCAAGTGTGGAAAAGGCGGTCAAAAAAGTCCCAGGCGTTACATCCTGCGCCGTGAGTCTGCTCACGAACTCGATGGGCGTCGAGGGCACGGCGGAGCCCGCCGCCGTCATCAAAGCCGTCGAGGACGCGGGCTATGGCGCGTCCGTGCGCGGACAGGAAGCCGCGCCTGCGGCGGACGCCAGCGCGCTGGAGGACAGACAGACGCCGAGACTTAAAAAGCGTCTGATCGCTTCCGTCGCGTTTCTGCTCATCCTGATGTATTTCTCGATGGGCCACATGATGTGGGGCTGGCCGCTGCCAGCTTGGTTCGACGGCAACCACGTCGCCATGGGCCTTGTCCAGCTGCTGCTGGCCGGGATCGTCATGGTCATCAATCAGGAATTTTTCGTGAGCGGCACCAAGAGCCTGCTGCGCGGCTCGCCGAACATGGACACGCTCGTCTCGCTCGGCGCGGCAGCGTCCTATGGGTGGAGCGTCTACGCGCTGTTCGCCATGACGGACGCGCAGCTCCACGGCGGCAGCGAGGCCGCCATGGCGTATATGGACGAATTTTACTTTGAGTCCGCCGCCATGATCCTCACGCTCATCACCGTCGGCAAGCTGCTCGAAGCGCACTCCAAGGGCAAAACCACGGACGCACTCAAGAGCCTCATGGCCCTCGCGCCGGAGACGGCGACGGTCATCCGCGACGGGAAAGAGGTTAAAATTCCTGCCGTGCAGGTCCGAAAGGGCGATGTATTCGTCGTCCGTCCGGGCCAGAGCATCCCGGTCGACGGCATCGTGCTGGACGGCGCAAGCGCCGTCAATGAAGCAGCACTGACCGGCGAGAGCGTCCCGGTCGACAAGGCCCCCGGCGACGGCGTTTCCGCCGCGACGGTCAACTGCTCGGGCTTCCTCCGGTGCGAGGCGACCCG
>CADBOK010000004.1 GCA_902796245.1 Oscillospiraceae bacterium
AAGATCCCGGACGACTGGAGCCAGCAGGACGTTTACCGCGTCATTTCCGTCCGCTATGAGCTGGAGCTGCGCTCGGTCGACGACATTGGCCTTGAAAACTACACGCTCGCCGAGGACGTCGCCGCAGAATCGCTGGCCGCCGTAATGGAGCTGGCCGTGCCGGGCGTTGTGGTCGAAAACGGCACGGTGCGCGAATATAACACCACCCACGCCGCGCATATCCTCGGCTATATCGCGGCCATGGACCCGGATGAATACGCCGAATACAAGCAGCAGGGCTACGCCATGAACGCGCTGGTCGGCAAGTCGGGCGTGGAAAAGGCGTTCGAATCTTATCTGCACGGCTCGAGCGGCATCAAGAAAACGACCGTCTCCTCGACCGGAGAAATTCTGAACCGATACTATGTGACGGAGCCTGTGCCGGGCAACAACGTAGAGCTGACCATCGACATTTCGCTGCAGTCCGTGGCCGAACAGGCGCTGGAAAAGGTCATTCTCGACCTGCGGGAAAACGGCGTCGGCCGGAACAAGGAGGGCAAGGACGCCAGAGGCGGCGCGGTCGTCGTGCAGATGTGCAAGACCGGTGAAATTCTCGCCATGGCAAGCTACCCGACCTATGATCTTGCCACACGCGCGGAAAACGCCGTCGCGCTGAACGAAGACGAAACTGCGCCGATGTTCAACCGCGCGCTCGCAGCCTACCCGCCCGGCTCGGTCTACAAGATGGTCACGTCCATCGCCGCCATCGACATGGGCGGCTTCGACCCCGGCTATATCATCGAGGACAAGGGCCTTTATACCTTCTATGAATCCTTCCAGCCCAAGTGCCACATCTGGTCGCTCGCCAACCCGCGCACCCACGGCAAGATCAATCTGATGGAGGCCATCGCCTATTCCTGCAACTATTATTTCTACGAGGTCGGCCGTCTGACCTATGACAGCTATATGAAGCAGACCGGCGAAAATCCGTTTGACATCGTCGCCAAGGCGCTCGGTCTCGGCGAAGCGACGGGCATTGAGCTGCCGGAGGACACCGGCGCGCGCGCAAACGCGGAGGAAAAGAACAGGCAGTACGCGGGCGAAGACGCAGGCTGGTTCGGCGCGGACGTGCTGCAGGCCGTCATCGGCCAGAGCCTGAACAAATTTACACCCCTGCAGCTGGCCTGCTACGCCTCGGCCCTGGCAAACAAGGGCACACGCTATGAAGCGACGCTTCTGTCCCGCGTCGTCTCGTGGGATTATCAGGATCTGATTGTGGAGTCCAGGCCCGTCGTGGCAAGCACGCTGGAGATCTCGGAAAAGGCGCTGAACGCGCTCGATCAGGGCATGCGCATGACCGGTACCATCGGCACGGCGGAGCAGTATCTCAAGGATTATCCCATCCCCATCGCCTGCAAGACCGGCACGGCGCAGTGGCAGGGCACGACCTCCACCGGCTCGTTCTCCGGCTCCGACCACGCCTCGTTCGTGCTCTACGCCCCGGCGGACGATCCCGAGATCGCCATCGCCGTCTATGTCGAGCGCGGCTCGCAGGGCGGCAATCTGGCGAACGTCTGCATTCCCATTCTCGACGCCTATTTCTCCAGCTCTACCAAACATGAGACTGTCGCGACTGAAAATATCGCTTACTAAGAGAGGAACCGCACATGACCGACCTTTCGCATATCCGCAATTTTTCGATCATCGCCCACATCGACCACGGCAAGTCCACGCTGGCTGACCGGCTGCTGGAGGAGTGCCACTCCGTTGAAAAGCGCGAGATGGAGGATCAGATCCTCGACTCCATGGAGCTTGAGCGCGAGCGCGGCATCACCATCAAGGCGCGCGCCGTGCGTCTGGACTACCGCGCGGACGACGGCGAAACCTATGTATTGAATCTCATTGACACGCCGGGCCACGTCGACTTCAACTACGAGGTCTCCCGCAGCTTATCCGCCTGCGAGGGCGCGGTGCTGGTCGTCGACGCCTCGCAGGGCATTGAGGCCCAGACGCTGGCGAACACGTATCTGGCCGTCGACAACGGGCTGGAGGTCCTGCCCGTCGTCAACAAGATCGATCTGCCGGCAGCGCGTCCCGCCGAGGTCAAGAAGGAGATCGAGGACGTCATCGGCATTCCGGCCATGGACGCGCCCGAAATTTCCGCCAAAAACGGCATCAACATTCATGCCGTGCTGGAAATGATCGTGAACAACGTTCCCGCGCCCGCGGGCGACCGGGAAGCGCCTTTGCAGTGTTTGATCTTCGACAGCCAGTATGACTCCTACCGCGGCGCGATCGTCTATCTGCGCGTCGTGAACGGCACGGTGTATCCCGGCATGGATATCCGCATGATGGCCTCCGGCGCTGTTTACAAGGTCGTGGAAGTCGGGTATCTGCACCCGAAGGGTATGATCCCGGCGGAAAGCCTCGGCGCGGGCGAGGTCGGATATCTCACGGCCTCCATCAAGACCGTCTCCGACACCCGCGTGGGCGACACCATCACAGGCGTGGAAAACCCGGCAGCCGAAGCCCTTCCGGGCTATCATCAGGCGCAGCCGATGGTCTTCTCGGGCGTATACCCGGCGGACGGCTCGAAATACGGCGATCTGCGCGACGCGCTGGAAAAGCTGAAGCTAAACGACGCCTCCATGAGCTTCACGCAGGAAAACTCCATTGCGCTGGGCTTCGGCTTCCGCTGCGGCTTTCTGGGGCTTCTGCACATGGAGATCATCCTCGAACGGCTCGAGCGCGAATATAACCTCGACCTCATCACGACGGCTCCGAACGTCGTCTATAAGATCACGAAGACCGACGGCACGCAGCTCGATGTCTACACCCCGCTCAACTACCCCGACCCCGCCGAAATTGCCGAGGCGCAGGAGCCGTATGCAAAGGCGAATCTCATCGCCCCGCCCGAATATGTCGGCGCGATCATGGATCTGTGCCAGAACCGGCGCGGCGAGTTTAAAGACATGCAGTATCTCGACCCCACGCGCGTCGAGCTGCACTATTCCATGCCGCTGAACGAAATCATCTATGATTTCTTCGACGCGCTCAAGAGCCGCACGCGCGGCTATGGCTCGCTGGA
>CADBOK010000005.1 GCA_902796245.1 Oscillospiraceae bacterium
GCCGCTGGCGCTTCTGGAGGGATTCGACGAGCTTGTCCATTTCGCTCTGCGCTTCCTCCTGCTCCGCCTTGGAAAGGAGCATGCGCGTTTTGATATACATGAGATAGGAGGCCATGGCGATAAACTCGCTGGCGATTTCCATATCCATGCGCTTCATTTCGTCGAGATATGCCAGGTACTGCTCTAAGATAGCGGAGATCTGGATATCCTGTATTTCGATTTTATTCTTGCTCAGCAGCAGCAGGATCACGTCCAGCGGGCCGTCGAAATCCTCGAGCGTCTCGCCCTTCGCGTGTACAATGCTGCCGAGATGGTATCGCGGTTCATCCATGCAGAAATTACTCCAAAAAGATTCGTTCAGCGCAGCGCAAGCAGCAGCTGCACCGGCCAGGTGCCGATGGCTTCCAGCCCGTTTAAAAGTCCGTCGCGCAGGAATTCCAGCGGCGTATCCAATACGCCTGTCAGGAGCATAAGCATCAGAAGCGCCATGCCGTAGCGCTCATAGCGCATGAGCCAGAGATAGGCCTTGTCGGACAGGCAGGAAAAGAGCACCTTTGAGCCGTCGAGCGGCGGGATGGGAAAGACGTTGAACACAGCAAGTCCCGCCGAGATGATCTCGACATAGTAGAAAAAGAGTGCGAAGACATAGACGGCAGTCGAGCCGGAGAAATAGTACCAGTAGGCAAACACGCCGTAGAGCAGCACGGCAAGATAGGCCAGCAGCACATTGGACAGCGGGCCCGCCGCAGCGGTGATTGCCATGTCCCGCCTAGGGTGCTTGAAATTGCGCATATCGACCGGGACGGGCTTCGCCCAGCCGAAGCGGAACAGCGCCATCATCAAAAGGCCGCCGATATCAACGTGCCGCAGCGGGTTGAGTGTCAGCCGTCCGGCGCGCTTTGCCGTCGGGTCGCCAAGCCAATAGGCTGTGAGCCCGTGGCACGTCTCGTGAAACGTGATGCACAGCAGCGACGCGGCGACGAGCACCGCCGTCTGCCATACACCGTCAAACTGAAGCTGCTTCAGCCATGCTGCAAATCCGTCCAAATCAAAGCTCCTGTCTGTCAAGTATGGGTTTTATGCCAGCTCGGCCTGCTTTGCGGCCGTGCGCGGCGTGTGCTTCTCCGCGTCCAGCTGGAACACGCGGACATAGCCGGTCCGCGTCCCCTGCAGCACGGCGGAAATGTGGTCTTCCAGACTCCGCACGGATACGCTGCGGACATCGATCAGCTGCCCGTCCGTGTCATAGAGCGCGATCAGGTGCAGGCCGGTGCATTCCGGGTCATAGCTGACATGCACGCCATCGTCCGAAACGGAGACCTCGGGAGCGGGACGGGAGACAGTAATTGCAAAATCTCCCGCCTTCATATTCGTGAATCTGAAACAGGCCGTCTGTCCCTTTTTCAGTGTAAAGGAGAAATTACCCGGTCGGTCGCTGCTGAAATGCCAGCTCAGGAGCCAGGTACCGTCTTCACAGAGCTGATAGATCCAGCCCCAGGGGCCTTCCGTGTGGAGCGTATAGGTGCCCGCAGCTGGCGCTGTAAACTGAAGGACATATTCGCTTCCGACATACTCCGTGGTAAAAAACGCAGTTTTACAGAGCTCCATCGCGTCCGGCGGCAGAACCGCAGCGGTATACGCATCCTGCGTCTGTATGAGGAACAGGGCTGTCTCCCCTTTTCTCAGGAAGAAGCCGGATCTTCCTGTGTTGGGGGCGCTGAACTTATTCCCCTTTTTTTGTAAGCTATCATATCGGATTACATCAGCGTTTGCCTTCACTGTCAGAACATATACGCCGTCCGCTTCGGCAGTATACTCCCACACTGTATCCCCGGCGCTCCCGGTCTGCGGCGTCTGCGTCAACGTTTGTCTCGCAGAAGGTGCCGGGCAGTCCATCCACTCGCTGTAGAGTGTTTCATCGTTCTGTTTGGAAAAGGTCCGGTAAGAATAATCAGCTGCCTGATCGGTATCAAATGAAAAGCAGAGTGTGTCTGAGATTTGATATGAGCTTGAACGTGAATCAGATACGCGCCGCACGTCTTCCTCCGCCGCTCCGCGATATTCTATTCCAAATACCGCGCTCCCGGCTGGCGCCTGACAATCAAGCACAACTGCACAGCGCTTGCTGCCGCGAAACGTCTTTGCGACAGAAACCATGGGTTTATCGGCCTCAATCTGAAGCGAACTGAGAAGCACGGTTTTGCTCCCGTACTCATACGTCGCTTCGCCATAGATCGTATACTGACCGGGCAAAAGCTCCGCATCCCAGCTTGTGACACGATGAGGAGTCTTCTCTGTCGACTTTCCGTAGGCCATACTGACAGGATCGCCGCGCCAGAGGTCGATCCGCGCATGATCAGATTCCCGGATCGCATAAACAGCCGGCGTCGCCTTGATAGAAGGTACGCAGGTCGTGTAATTGGAAATATAAAAGCTGAATTGCTCCCCGGTGGCCAGAGATTTTTGTCCGTAAGGTATCGAAGAGCATTTATCGGTATTGTCGTCAGTGTCTAAGACCAACAGCTTATAATAAAGTAGAGTTTGACTTCCCGCGTTGAGCGTCACGCACGCAAGGGCCGGATCAACAGGCCGCAGCACCACGCAGGTCTGAACCGTTTTTCCGCTGCCGAGATACCGGACGGAGTCCGGCATGTCATAGCCCTGATAGGCGAGCGCCCAATTCTTTGCTAAAACCGAAGTATACTTTTCATACACGGACCAAGTCAGTTTCGTCCCGGCGGGATACAGGGAATCGACGCCGGTGAAGGTCAATGTACCAACGCCTCCCTCATCTCCGTCGAATTCGGGAATGTCTACAGATACGGATGCGCCGGAAGTGTCCGGTGCTGCGGCCGTGACCGTAAAGGCAATCGAGCGTGTGTTGTTCAGAAGATAGGCTTCCTCCACACCGTCCGCAGATATGCGAATCGTGGCCTCATAGGAACCGGCGGAGAGGGAGTTGCAGGTCGCCGAAAGATCGACATTGGAATATGCCGGGTAGCTGCTGACGGTGATGGTGCGGGAGTTGCTCCAGACAGCGCTTCCGTTTTGGGTGATTGCCGTCGTGATCTGGAGCTTTACATTGCTCAGATTTACCGCGCTGTTGTTCTTTGCAATTCCACTGATTTTGAACGCCTGACCGGCTGAGATCG
Organism: Oscillospiraceae bacterium; assembly: GCA_902796245.1. Classification (GTDB taxonomy): domain Bacteria; phylum Bacillota; class Clostridia; order Oscillospirales; family Oscillospiraceae; genus CAG-170. The sequence continues at coordinate 3,153 of CADBOK010000005.1, forward strand.
TATCGATGCCCAGATTCAGATCAGCAAATGTCGAAGCGCAGACGTTCAAATCCTGCACGGAAAGATCCGCCGTGCCGTTTTTATTCCGCGTACCGGAGGTGTCCTTTTCAATCTCCTCACTGTACGGCTCCAGAACCGTAAAGCTGTCGATCCGCCACGGGAACCACGAGGGATAGTCCAGCTCCCAGCTGTCGTCGCCGAAGCCGTCGAACATGCCGTCCATCATCATGACGCGCAGCCGATTCGGCGCCTTGCGGCGCAGATTGCCGTCATACTTGTCAGAATCCGAGTCGGAAATAAAGATGGCGGGATAGGCCTCCTTGCTGTAGGGACTGGCCGAGGTGTCGCGCATGTAGCCCCAGAGCGTGATGGCATGGCCGCCCGAGCGGAGCCATGAGATATAGTTGCCGATGGAAATGCCGACAGCGCAGTCGCGCTCCAGTGCATCAAAGACCAGCCGCAGATTATCAATATGTGCGGAGATCTCATAGGTCTGGTACAGGCTGTCCGCGGCATAGTCTGGAAGATACGCTCCGGATTTGCCCGGCGCGCGCAGATGCGACCAGCCGCTCCAATTCTGCGGCTGGTAATTGCCGTTGAAGAACCAGTCCAGCGCGTATGTATACGAGCCGCCCGCGTCTGTAAACGCGGAAATGAAGGATTCGAACAGATCGTCCTCCGTTTTAAATCCGGCGGTGCTTCCCCAGCCGCTGAACCGGAGCATATTGGACGTCGCAGCCGCCCAGCAGAGGTTGGCGTCCGAGGCGGTCTCCCCTTCCGCAACATCCGTGAATTCCTTTTCCGCGTCAATGAAGTCCACGTTGGTGAGGCTGAAATAGCGGTCCTCCAGCGCACTGGCCGTCAGCTCTGTCTGCACCTGCTCCAGCGTCGATTCTGTCAGGCCGGTCAGGAAAATTTCCCGCGTATCGTCGATGGAAAACGTGGTCTTGTAAAAGCCGGTACTGCCGAGACTCGCGCCGCTGTCCGCACCCGTCACGGCGGGCCGGTCCTGTACGGAAAAGCCGGAGGGAACGACGGTCATCAGCAGACGTCCGTCATAGTAGAGCTCATAGGAGGAGATCGCGGCGGAATATGCAGCGATCCCGGAGCTCTCCTGGTCCAGAACACCGGATTTTTCATAGACGGCGCCTGTTGTATCCGTGATTCTGGTCACAAAGCCGGGTGCCGGCTCGGCCTGCATCGAAGCGAGCGGGGATTCCGGCGCGGCAAGCGCCTGCACGCCGAGCAGAAGCAGCAGCGCGGCGAGCAGACCGCCGCGTAAAAATCGCCTGAGCATAGTCAAGTCCTCAATTTCTTCTTAAATATAAGTATTATACCACCGGAGGGCGGCAATCGCAAGAGCGGAAATCGGGCCGCGCAGCCGCGTCGTTTCAGGCAAAAACACCGCCGTGCTCAGATTGACTTTGCTTCGCTTGTCTGGTATTCTTATGATGTATCTCGGCGCAGGAGGTCATGCCATGTCCGCTTACACCAAGCAAGCCATTAAGGCTTCGTTTCTGAAGCTGCTCAACGAGCGCCCGCTCAGTCAGATCACGGTCAAGTCGATCGTGGAGGACTGCGGCATCAACCGCAATACGTTTTACTACCATTTTGCAGACATTCCCTCGCTCGCGACAGAGATTATCACCGAACGTGCCGACCAGATCATCCGGCAGTATGCCAATCCGGACTCGCCGGAGGCGTGTCTGAAGGCCGCTGTGCAGTTCATGACGGAAAACCGGCGTGCGGTCATGCATATGTACCGCTCGATCAGCCATGACACCGTTGCGTTTTATCTCATGCAGATCTGCCGCCACACCGTCGAGGCCTATGCGGCGGCAGCCTACGGCGATCTGCCGCTCAGCAAAGAGGATCGGGAGATCCTGACCCGCTTCTGGCAGTGCGAATGCTACGGGCAGATCGTTGAATGGCTGTCCAACGACATGAAATATGACATTCAGGCGCAGTTCAGCCGGCTCTGCACGCTCTATCGCGGCGGCTTCGAGGCGATGGCGCGGCAGGGCGCTGAAACAGGCATCCGGCAGTAATTGTCCGTTTCCCTTCGCGCCCGGTTCTGTTATGATGAAACCATCATACTTTCACGGAGACTTTTGATATGGGTCCCGGCTTTGTTCTTTCCTGCGATTCCACCATTGATCTCCCCTACTCCTATTGTGAAGCACGCGGCATCCCCGTCCTGTTCTACTCCTATCAGGTCGACGGCGTCAGCTATGAGGACGACATGGGCCGCATCATCGCCTATGACAAGGTGCGCGGCAAGAAAAACGCCGTTGCACGCACGGTCGAAACGATGAAGCGGCACGCCGAGAACGGGGAAAATTACGCAGGCAAGGCGTTTATCTGCCATTCCAATTGCCTTGCGGACGCCGAGGCGACGAAAGCCGCAGTCGAGGCCGCGTTCCCGCACCTGAACGGCGAGGTGCGTATCTGCAACATCGGCACGATCGTCGCGTCGCATTCCGGCCCCGGCACCGTCGCGGTGTTCTTCTTCGGAGACGACCGCGCGCCGGAGGGCTCGCCCGTATAACGTTCTTCAAAACGATTGACCCGGCTCTCCGCGCAGGAAAGCCGGGTCGTTTTTATCCCTCTGCGGCTTGCAGCATCCGGTCGATCAGGATGCCGTAGCCCTGCGTGGGACTGTTGACCAGCACGTGCGTAACCGCGCCGATCAGTCTGCCGTTCTGCAGAATCGGGCTGCCGGACATGCCCTGCACGATGCCGCCCGTTTTGGCGAGCAGCGCTTCGTCCGTCACGGTAATGAGCAGATTCCGGCCGTTTTTCGCGTCCGCGTCCACGCGGTCGATGCGAATGGAGAAGCGCTGCACCTGATCGCCGTCGACGTTCGACAGGATCTCCGCCGGGCCGGTCACGACCGACTCAGACGGCGCTGTCTCGACCGGCTGCCCCTGACGCGGGTGGGTCATCGTGCCGAAGATCCCGCAGGACGTGTTTTTGTCCACCGTCCCCACTGTGTCCGTCACGTCAAACAGTCCGTGCAGCTCGCCCGGCGTTCCGCGCGTACCGGCGCGGATCTCCGCGACGCTCGACCGGACGAGGTAGCCAGACTGCATCATCAGAAGCTGCGTCCCGTCCAGACTGCTGACGCCGTGGCCGAGCGCGCCGTAGCTTCCGTCCTCGGGGTCATAGTAGGTGACGGTTCCGATGCCCGCAATATGGTCGCGCACAAGCACGCCGAGCCGGTAGCCGGACGGTGTTTTTTCCGGTGTCACAAGAAACTCCGCTTCCCGGCCGCCGCGCTCCACGCGCACGACGACGGGGTCGCTTTTCTGGATGCGCCCGAGCAGCGCCTGCGCGCTGTCTATTTTCTTTCCATCCACCATTATGATAATGTCGCCCTTCCGGAGCCCCGCCTGCTGCGCGGGCGGGCCGCTCTCTACCTCCGTGACCATCAAACCCTCCGCATAGAGCTTGATGCCGACGGTATATCCGCCCGGAACCAGCGCGCGGCCAGCCGCGGCGGTCTGGCAGCTCAGCGCAAGCGCCAGAACGAGCGCGATCAGCACGGCCGGTATTTTTTTATAAGAAATGTTCCGCCTCATGTTCTCATCCTCTCCGCAAAAGTCTCAGCGCCGTTATCTTGACCCGACGGATCGGAAAGAAACCGCGCGCAGCGCATGTAAAAGAAAGTCGGTTTTCCTTGTCATGAATTAGAAATTCACCGTGCTGGGCGAAAACACGCGCGTTTAACGGCAGAAATGTCCTGCTTTTCCGGAGAAATCCGAAGCCGTGATTTCCGCTTCGTTTTAATTTCTGCAAAAAAAGAAAAAATAGTCTTGACTTTTCGGAATAAATCGCTATAATAATCATGCGCTTCGGAAAGAAGCTCCGTTAGGGGATTTGTGTAACGGTAGCACACCGGACTCTGACTCCGTTTGCGGGGGTTCGAATCCCTCATCCCCTGCCAAACACCTGTGATTTGTTTGAATCACAGGTGTTTTTCTTTGTTTTCCGCCGCTTTTCATCAATTATTATTCGCCGTAATTTTTGATATGACGTGATTTTTGTCACGGATTTCTGCACGCAGACCGACACATCCAATTTTCATATAATTGACAAAAATAGTGTCAATATGGTATATTTGAGTCAGAAAAGCTAATGGAGGAAGAATCATGAGAAAATTTACGTGTGTACTGCTTGCGCTTCTTCTTCTCTTTACCGCCGCAACGCCCGTGTTTGCGGCGGAGCCAGGTCTACAGAATTTCGGCGTGCAGACCATCTATACCGGTTTTTCTGACGTATCCGACTCGGACTGGTACGCTGAAAGCGTGCAGACCGTGTGTGAATACGGATTGATGAAGGGAAAAAACGCGGAAAAATTTTCTCCATCCGGAAATATCACGGTCGCGGAAACGTTGGCCACCGCCTGCCGCCTGCACGATATCTATTACGGCGGAAGCGGCGAATTTGAACAGGCGGAGCCATGGTATCAGGTCTACATCGACACATGGCGGTCATTTGCGGACGATGGATTTTATTCTGAAAGCACCTCCTTCTGGACCAGTCCGATCACAAGAGAGCTGTTTGCGTATGTCATTGCGCAGGCGCTTCCGGGCGAGGCATATGCCGCGCTCAATCAGATCATGCCCGCAGATATCCCGGACGTGATAACGGGCAGCGACCGCACGGATGCAGTCTATATGCTGTATAACGCCGGTATTCTCACCGGCTCGACTGAGAACGGGCTTGCGGGCGTGTTCCATCCGGAGCGTCCAATCTCCCGGGCAGAGGCCGCTGCGATTCTTGCAAGGATCGTTGTGCCTTCGCTTCGGAAGACAGTGATTCTGCGCTCCTCTGTCCCGGAAACACCGGTCGACGGCGGCTCAGGCAGCGGAAACGCGGGATTGCTGCCTGCGGAGGATCTGGCGGACGCCGCTTCCTGCGACTACGTCCTGAATGTGAATACGGATGTATTTCATTACCCGGGGTGCAAAAGCGTAAAGCGGATGAAGGAAGAAAACAAGCGGTATTACAACGGTACGCGGGAAAGCGTGATCGGCATGGGATACCGGCCGTGTGGGAACTGCAATCCGTAAAGTGTGTGTTTCGCTCTTGATAATTCCTGCAAAACCGTGTATCGTATAATCAAATACAGGAATGGGAGAACAGTTCCATGAAAGACGGTTTTATCAAGGCTGCGGCGGGGACGGTCGACGTTGTCGTCGCGGATGTGCAGTATAATACGGAGCAGATCCTTGCGCGGATGCACGAGGCGGACGCGGCGGGCGTGAATCTGCTGACGCTGCCGGAGCTTTGTCTGACGGGCTACACCTGCGGCGATCTGTTTTTCTCAGACTGCCTGCTCAGCGCGGTCGAGCCTGCGCTGGCGCGCATCGTGGAGGCGTCGAAGGGTCTTTACCCGGTCACGGCGGTCGGGCTCCCGCTGCGCTTCGGTGGGAAGCTCTATAACTGTGCGGCGGTCGTCCACGCGGGGCGGCTGCTCGGCGTCGTGCCGAAGACGCATCTGCCGAATTACGGCGAATTTTACGAGCTGCGGCAGTTTTCCTCCGCGAAAACGCTGGATGGGAAGGTCTATACGATTACGCTCTGCGGACAGACTGTTCCGTTTGGAACGGATCTCCTGTTCTGCTGCTCCGGCATGCAGGACTACACCTTCGGTGTGGAGCTCTGCGAGGATCTGTGGGTTCCCTGCCCGCCGTCAACGCGGCTCTGCGCGGGCGGCGCGGCCATTATCCTGAATCTTTCCGCCTCCGACGAGGTGATTGGCAAGGCGGAGTACCGCCGGTCGCTGGTTGGTGCGACGTCGGCGCGGCTGGCCTGCGGCTATGTCTATTGCAGCGCGTCGCCGACGGAATCGACGCAGGATATGGTCTTCTCGCGGCACCATCTGATCGCGGAAAACGGGACGATTCTGGCGGAAAACGAGCCGTTTGCAGGCGCTTCACTGACCATCTCCGAGATCGACGTGCAGCGGCTCATGCATGAGCGGCACCGCACCACGAGCTATGATTCCGTTCCCGGCCTTCAGACGGTCGTTTTCGACCAGCTGCTGCGCGAGACGGCGCTGACGCGGCACATCGCGCCCAATCCGTTCGTTCCGCCGTATGACGAGCAGCTGCGCGCCCGCGCGGAGGCGATCTTGCGCATCCAGTCGCAGGGACTGAAAAAGCGTATCGAGCATACGCACGCGAAAACGGTCGTGCTCGGCATTTCCGGCGGGCTGGACAGCACGCTGGCGCTGCTGGTGTGCGTGCGCGCGTTTGATCTGGCCGGGCGCAGCCGGAATGAGATCCAATGCGTCACCATGCCGTGCTTCGGCACAACGAAGCGGACGAAGTCCAACGCGGTCAAGCTCTGCGAGGAGCTTGGCGTCAGCGTGCGGGAGGTCAATATTACCGCCTCCGTCCGGCAGCATTTCGCGGATATCGGCCACGACGAGTCCGTGCATGACGTCACGTATGAAAACTGCCAGGCAAGGGAGCGCACGCAGGTCCTGATGGACATCGCGAACCAGTCCGGGGGTCTGGTCATCGGCACGGGCGATCTTTCCGAACTTGCGCTCGGCTGGGCGACGTACAACGGCGATCATATGTCCATGTACGCGGTCAACTGCTCGGTTCCCAAGACGCTGGTGCGCTACATCGTACAGTATGAGGCCGGGAGCAGTGCGCCCGCGCTGCGGGAGGTGCTGCTGGATATTCTCGACACGCCTGTTTCGCCGGAGCTTCTGCCCGCAGACGAAAACGGACAGATCGCGCAGAAGACGGAGGATCTCGTCGGTCCGTATGAGCTGCACGACTTCTTCCTGTACCATCTGCTGCGCTTTGGCTCGCGGCCGCGTAAACTGTTCCGCATGGCAAAATACGCCTACGGCGGCAAATATCCGGACGATGTGATTCTGCATTGGCTGAAAACGTTCTGCCGCCGGTTCTTCCAGCAGCAGTTCAAGCGCTCGTGCATCCCGGACGGGCCGAAGGTCGGCTCCGTGACGCTCAGTCCCAGAGGTGACTGGCGCATGCCGTCGGACGCCTCCGGCAGTCTGTGGCTTGCGGAGGCGGAGGCGCTGTAATCCCGCTTTTTTCGCGCTGGCCCGGTTGACAAGCGGCGCGCCGCGTGCTATGATTGTCGCAGATTTTCGTAAGGAGAGTCTTCTCATGTTCACTTCTGTTTTCGCATCCTATTATTACTTTACTGTCGCCGGATAGTAAGGTCAATTTGTGATGCGCAGAAGAGTTTGTAATTTGCATGCGGCACAGAATTGACTGTGCCGCATTTTTTATTGTACTGGAGGTCAAAACCATGATTGTCGTATTGAAGCACAACGTCCCGGAGGAAAAGCGGAATCAGCTCATCAACTGGCTGCGCAGCCAGCAAATCGATGTCCACCCCTCGCTCGGCGAGTACCAGACCGTGCTGGGTCTGGTCGGTGATACGAGCCGGATCGATATGTCCCTGCTGGAAAGTCTCGATATCGTCGACTCCGTCAAGCGCGTTTCCGACCCGTTCAAATGCTGCAACCGCAAGTTCCACCCGGACGATACCGTGGTTTCGGTTGGGGATGCAAAATTCGGCGGCGGGCATTTCGCGATGATCGCGGGGCCGTGCTCGGTCGAATCGGAGGAGCAGATCGTATATGTTGCGAAGGCTGTCAAGGCTGCGGGCGCGCAGCTGCTGCGCGGGGGCGCGTTCAAGCCGCGCACGTCTCCGTATGACTTCCAGGGGCTGCACGGCGAGGGCATTCGCCTGCTTGAGATCGCCAAGCAGGAAACGGGGCTGCCTATCGTGACGGAGCTGATGAACATCAAGCATCTGCCGCTGTTTGAAAACGTTGACGTCATTCAGATCGGCGCGCGCAACATGCAGAACTATGATCTGCTGAAGGAGATGGGCTCTGTCAAAAAGCCGATTCTTCTCAAGCGCGGGCTTGCCAACACGCTCAAGGAGCTGCTGATGAGCGCGGAATATATCATGGCCAGCGGCAACGACAATGTCATTCTCTGTGAGCGTGGCATCCGCACATTTGACGATTACACCAGAAATACGCTCGATCTGGCGGCCGTTCCGATGCTGCACGAGCTGTCGCATCTGCCGGTTATCGTCGACCCCAGCCACTCTACGGGTATCAACCGGCTCGTGCCGCCCATGACGCTGGCAGCTGCCGCCTGCGGGGCGGACGGCGTCATTGTCGAGGTACACAACGACCCCATCCATGCCCTGTGTGACGGCGCGCAGTCTCTGACCTGCGAGCAGTTTGCCGAGGTCGCCCGGAAGGTACGCGCGGTGCGCAAGGCGGTGGCGGAATGACGGTCGGGATCGTGGGTCTGGGCCTCATCGGAGGCTCGTTTGCAAAGGCGTATCATGCCGCCGGATGGACGGTCTATGGCTATGATGTGGACGAAAGCATGCTGGCCTTTGCACAGCTGGCGGACGCGGTAAACGCGCCGCTTACGATGGAGAATATCAGCGCGTGCGACCTGGTGCTTCTGTGCGTGCGGCCGCTCGCCGCGATCGGGTATCTGCGCGAAGCCGCGCCGCACATCGGAAAGAAGCCCGTAGTGATCGACTGCTGCGGCACAAAGCGCGTGGTCTGCGCGGCAGCGTTCCCGCTGGCGGAGCAATATCATTTCACCTACCTCGGCGGGCACCCGATGGCGGGCACGCAGTATTCCGGCTTCGGTCACGCGCGCGCGAATCTGTACCACAACGCGCCGATGGTCATCGTGCCGCCGGATTTTGATAATATCGAGCTGCTCTCGCGCGTGCAGGAGCTGCTGCGCCCGGCAGGCTTCGGCAGCTATTCCGTCACGACGGCGGAAAAACACGACGAAATGATTGCGTTCACGTCGCAGATGGCGCATCTGGTCTCGAACGCCTATATCAAAAGTCCGACGGCAGAGACGCACAAGGGCTTTTCCGCCGGAAGCTACAAGGATATGACCCGCGTGGCATGGCTGAACGCGCCGATGTGGTCGGAGCTGTTTCTGGAAAACCGGGACAATATGCTCCACGAGCTGGACTGCCTGATGGACCGGCTGATGGAATACCGCGCCGCGATTGCAGAAGACGACGCGGCTGCGCTGACGCAGCTGCTGGAGGACGGCAAACGGCGCAAGGAGGAGGTCGACGGACGATGAAGGCAGTCTCTGTTGCCGCCTCAAGGCGGTATGACATTCTGATTGAGCGCGGACTGCTGAACCGCGCGGGCAAACTGGTTCGCAGCGTGACGAACGCGGGAACTGTCATGCTCGTGTCGGACGATTCCGTGTGGCCCTTATACGGGGAAACGGTGCAGAAAAGCCTTGAAGACACCGGGGTTTCCGTGTGCCGGTTCGTGTTTCCGCATGGTGAGGGCTCCAAGTGCGCGAAGACATATCTGGCGCTGCTGGATGCGCTGTGTGAAAACCGGCTGACGCGGGCGGACGCGGTCGTTGCGCTCGGCGGCGGCGTGGTGGGCGATCTGACAGGCTTTGCGGCCTCCACCTATCTGCGCGGGATCGGGTTTATCCAGATTCCGACGACACTGCTGGCCATGGTCGATTCCTCCGTCGGCGGCAAAACGGCCATCGATCTGCCCGCCGGAAAAAATCTGGCCGGGACGTTTTATCAGCCGTGGCTCGTGCTCTGCGACCCGGACTGTCTGGATTCCCTGCCGGACGAAATTTTCCGCGACGGGTGCGCGGAGGTCATCAAATACGCGGTACTCGGAAACGCGCCGTTTTTCGATGAACTGAAAAACACGCCGCCGCATGCGCAGCTGGAGCATATCATCGAAACGTGCGTGCGGATGAAGCGCGATATCGTCGCGCAGGATGAATTTGACCGCGGACAGCGGCAGCTTCTGAATCTCGGCCACACCTTCGGCCATGGGATTGAGGCGTGCAGCGGGTTTTCCGTCAGCCACGGCTCTGCCGTCGCCATCGGCATGGCGATGATCGTGCGGGCGGCGGCGCAATTTGGCATCTGCGAGGCTGAAGCGCGGGACGCGGTGCTGACGCTGCTGCGGCAGTACGGCCTGCCGGTCGACTGCACGTATGCGGCAGAGCAGATGCTTGGAACAATTTTACACGACAAAAAAGCCTCCGGCGGCTCGATCAATTTGATCGTTCCGACGGCTGTCGGACGCTGTGAAATACGGAAAACACCGGCCGGCGACATTCCGGACTGGCTGAGGGCCGGAGGTGCGCAATGACAAGGACGGTAGCTCCCGGTCCACGCGCGGGCGTGATTCAGATCCCGGCCTCCAAATCACAGGCGCACCGGATGCTCATCTGCGCGGCGCTTTCCCGTGAACCGTCGCGTTTGATTCTGGACGGCTTCAGCGCGGATATTGAAGCGACGATGCAGTGCCTGGAAGCGCTCGGCGCACGGTGCGAAGAAACTGCAAACGGACTTTCCGTCACACCGGTCGGCGTCTGCCCTGCGCAGGCGCGGCTGGACGTAGGTGAAAGCGGGTCGACGCTGCGGTTTCTGCTGCCGGTACTGGGAGCGCTTGGCGTTCAGGCGGAGATCCGGATGCACGGACGGCTGCCGGAGCGGCCTCTGTCCCCGTTGTGGGAGGTTTTGGAGGCGCACGGGATGCGGCTGCAGCAGGATGGAACCATCCTGCATACGGACGGGCAATTGATTGCGGGAGACTATTCCCTGCCCGGCAATGTTTCTTCGCAGTTTATTTCCGGACTGCTGTTCGCACTGCCGCTTCTGGGCGGGAACAGCACACTGACGGTCACGGGCGCGCTTCAATCGGCGCGTTACGTCTCGATGACGGAGCAGGCGCTTGCAGAAGCAGGCATTCTCACAAAAAAGGACGGGCCGGTCTGGCAGATCGGCGGCGGGCAGCGTTATGCATCTCCTGCCGTGCAGACGGTCGAGGGAGACTGGTCGAACGCGGCGTTTTTCCTTTGCATGGGCGCGCTGTCTGCAACAGGCGTGACCGTGACAGGGCTGAACTCCACGTCTTTACAGGCAGACCGGGCTATTACAGAGATTCTGGTGCGGTTCGGTGCAGAGCTGACCGTCTCGGAAGACGCCGTTACAGTGCGGCGTGGCGTGCTGCATGGGATTACGCTGGACGCGGGGCCAATTCCTGATTTGGTCCCGGTCGTCTCGTGCCTTGCCGCGCTCTGCGATGGCGAAACACGGGTTGAAAACGCGGCGCGGCTGCGGCTGAAGGAATCCGACCGTCTGCAAACGACGGCGGCGCTGCTTTCTGCGCTCGGCGGCAGCGTGCGGGAACTGCCGGATGGTTTGATTATTTCAGGCCGCGGCCGCCTTTCCGGCGGCACGGCGGACGCCTGCGGCGACCACCGCATTGCGATGAGCGCGGCCATGGCCGCCTGCGGCTGCGAGGGCCCGGTCACGGTATCGGGGAGCGAATGCGTCGCGAAATCCTATCCCGCATTCTGGGAGGATTTTGCTTCTTTAAAGGAGGATGCAGTATGAGCAGCGTATATACCGGTAATCTGACCGTCGCCATTTTCGGCCAGTCCCACGCGCCTGCCATCGGCGTCACAGTCGACGGGCTTCCGGCCGGGCTACCGGTCGACCCGGACGCATTGCAGCGGTTTTTGAGCCGCCGCGCGCCTGGGCAGAACGCCTGGTCGACGCCGCGCAGGGAAGCCGATGCACCGGAGATCTTATGCGGGCTGAAACACGGAAAAACGTGCGGTGCGCCGCTCACGGCCATCATCCGCAACACCAACACGCGCTCCGGCGATTATGAAAACTTAAAGGATATCCCCCGCCCCGGCCACGCGGATTATACGGCGCAGGTCAAATTCGGCGGCGCGCAGGACGCGGACGGCGGCGGGCATTTTTCCGGACGGCTGACCGCGCCGCTGTGCATCGCGGGCGGCATCTGCATGCAGCTGCTGGAACATGAGGACGTTCATATCCGCGCGCGTATTTTGTCCATCGGAAGCGTTACAGACAGCGCTCCATTTGATGCACCGGTCGCGGAAAAGCCGTTCCCGGCTGTCTCAGACGATGCGGCTGCGGCCATGCAGGCGGAGATCGCGCAGGCGAAGGCGGAGGGCGACTCTGTCGGCGGCGTGATCGAATGCGTGGTCGACGGGCTTCCGGCTGGCGTCGGGGAGCCGATGTTCGGGGGATTGGAAAACCTGATCGCACGTGCCGTGTTCGCCATTCCGGCAGTCAAGGGTCTGGAATTCGGCGCGGGCTTTGCCGCCGCGCGGCTGCGAGGCAGTGAGAACAACGACCCGTTCCGCGTACAGAATGGACGCATCGTGACGGAGACAAACAACTGCGGCGGCATCCCCGGCGGGATTCCGACCGGTATGCCGGTCGTGTTCCGCGCGGCGTTCAAGCCGACGCCGTCTATTTCCCGGGAACAGGACTCCGTCAGCCTTTCGCGGATGGAACATGAAACACTTGTCATTCACGGACGGCACGATCCGTGCATCGTGCCGCGGGCCGTCCCGTGCGTGGAGGCTGCGGCGGCAATCGCCGTGCTGGATGCGTGGATGGGAAGAAAGAAGGAGCTTGGGTATGCATTCTGAAGCCTTGCGCTGCGGACTGCTGGGCCGGACGCTCGGCCACAGCTATTCTCCCGCGATCCATGCGCAGCTCGCGGATTACGCTTATTCTTTATATGAAAAAGAGCCGGAGGAGCTGGAACGCTTTCTGCGTTCCGGGGACTTCGACGGGCTGAACGTGACCATCCCCTATAAAAAAGACGTGATCCCCTACTGCGCGGAGCTGTCTGACACGGCCCGCGCCATCGGCGCGGTCAACACCCTCGTGCGCAGGCCGGACGGGACGCTCTGGGGCGACAACACGGACGCCTACGGCTTTTCCATGCTGATGCAGGCCAGCGGCGCGGATGTGCGCGGCAAAAAAGCGCTCGTCTTCGGCAGCGGCGGCGCGTCGGCGACGGCGCAGTATGTCCTGCGGCAGATGGGCGCGCGGGAGATCGTTGTGATCTCGCGGCACGGAGAAGACAATTACGAAAACCTCGAACGGCATACGGACGCGGAGATCGCCGTGAACACAACTCCCGTCGGCATGTACCCAAACACCGGCGTATCGCCTGTCGATTTAAGCCGGTTTCCGAAGCTCGAGGCTGCGCTGGATGTAGTCTACAATCCTGCGCGCACGGAATTTCTGCTGCAGGCGGAGCAGCTCGGGCTCAAGCGGGAAAATGGGCTTCTGATGCTCGCTGCGCAGGCAAAGAAGAGCTGCGAGGATTTTATCGGTGAATCAGTCGAAGACGAGCGCATCGGCGAAATAACAAAAACACTGGCCGCGCGGATGCAGAATGTGATCCTCATCGGCATGCCGGGCAGCGGGAAAACGACGGTCGGCACGAGCGTCGCCGCGCAGCTGGGCCGCACGTTCCTTGACGCAGATGCTGTGCTGGAACAGAAGGCCGGGATGTCCATCCCGGAGATTTTCCGGCGCGAGGGCGAGGCAGGCTTCCGGAGGCGCGAAACGGCAGTGCTGGCGGAACTGGGAAAGCGGTCCGGGCTGGTCATCGCCACGGGCGGCGGCTGTGTCACAAGGCCGGAAAACTATCCGCTTCTGCATCAGAACGGGACGATCTTCTGCTTAACGCGCGATTTGAACTGCCTTCCCGCAAGCGGAAGGCCCGTCTCGCAGGCGCTCGGCGCGGAGGAGATCTACCGGCGCAGAAAGCCGCTGTATGAGCGCTTTGCGGATGTCATGGTCGATAACGACCGCGCGGTAGAGAACGCCGTGCGGCAGATTCTGGAGGTACTTGGATGAAGCTGCTGATTTTAAACGGGCCGAATCTCAATCTGCTCGGCCTGCGGGAGCCGGATATTTACGGCCGGCAGAATTACGCCGCGCTGGTGCGGTTCTGCGAGGATATATGCCGGGAAGAAGGAATTTCCTGCAAGGTTTTCCAGTCCAACCATGAGGGCGCGCTGGTAGATGAAATTCAGGCGGCCTACGGTGAGTTTGACGGGATCGTCATCAATCCGGCAGCCTATACGCACACGAGCGTCGCGATTCTGGACGCGCTGAAGGCCGTTGCGCTGCCGGCGGTCGAGGTGCATCTGTCCGATGTGACAAAGCGTGAGGACTTCCGGCAGATCTCCTATGCGCGGCTGGCCTGCGTGAAGACCTATATGGGGCTCGGCTTTGAGGGCTACCGGCAGGCCATCCTGTTTTTGAAGGACTATCTGAATAAAAATACAGATTAAACAATCTGCATGCATCAGGCAGCCGAAACAGCTGCCTGAATTTTTGCCTGGATATGCAGGATTCAAATTCGCAATCCTGCAATAAAATGAATTGAATCTTTCTTCTCTGTTCAAATATCTGCTGTATTTAGAAGATTATGAAGGATTTCCGTTGTAATTTCAAATTTCGCAAAAAACAAATTTCTCAAAATGACAAATTGCATCTTGAAAAATGCACTTTGATGTATTATACTTTCACACAGCAAATCAATTCAGGAGGGAATAGATATGAAAAAGATTCTTGCATTGCTTCTCGCAGCCGTCCTCGTTCTGGGCATGGCCGCTTGTGCCGCTTCTCCTGCGGCTCCCACTCAGACGACGTCCGATGTGTCCTCTGCCGCGTCCGATGCGCCTGCATCCAGCGCCGAAACGCCTGCCGCGTCCTCCGGCGCCAAGCTGCGCTTCGTCACCGGCGGTGAGTCCGGCACGTATTACGCTTTCGGTTCCGTCATTGCTCAGCATGCGACGAACAACGCGGGCATCGATGTTGTCGGCCTGGTCGGCAACGGCTCGCAGTCGAACATCTTTGAGCTGGAAGACGGCAACGCGGAGCTGGCCTTCTGCCAGTCCGACGTCATGGCCTACGCCTACGACGGCACGAACCTGTTTGCCGATACCGGCGCTGTCAGCTGCTTCTCCACGGTCGCCGCGCTCTATATGGAGCAGGTGCAGATCGTCACGACCGATCCTGAGATCAAGACGGTCGAGGATCTCAAGGGTAAAAACGTCTCCATCGGCGCAGCCGGTTCCGGCGTTTATTTTAACGCCATGGACGTGCTCGGCGCATACGGCATGACGGAGGCTGACATCAACCCGACGTACCAGTCCTTCGGCGACAGCGCGGACTCTCTGAAAAACGGCCAGATCGACGCGGCCTTCATCGTTGCGGGCGCTCCCACGACGGCGATCACCGATCTGAGCACCGCAAAGGAGACATACCTCGTCTCTCTGGACGACGAGCACGTCGGCAAGCTGCTGGAGTCCTCTCCGTATTACACCAAGGTCACCATCGGCAAGGACGTCTACGGTCTTGACACCGACACGATCACTGTCGCCGTCAGCGCGGTCGTTCTCGCCCGCGACGACGTGTCCGAAGACGCGATCTACAAGCTGACCGCCGACATCTTCGATAACGCTTCCAGCCTCACCGACACCCACGCCAAGTATGCAGAGGTCAGCACCGAGTTCGGCGCTTCCGTCACCTCTGTCCCCTATCATCCGGGCGCGGCCAAATACTTCGCAGAAAAGGGCTTTGACGTTCCCACCAAGTAAATCTTCACGCGTACTTTACAGAAAATGAGCACTACGGCAGGGTCTCCCTGCCGTAGTTGTCGTACAAAAAGATGAAGGAGAGATGCACCTTGTCCAGCAATCCCGACAAGACCACCCCCGCGACCGCAAACGCCGGTACAGAGCAGAACATTGCCGCCGACGTCGACGAGGTCATGCGCAAATACGACCGCGAATCCAACACCCGGATCTGGTCCGGCTGGCGCGCCATTGTCATTAAAGTCTTCATGGCTTGCTTCGCCCTCTACTGCATCTGCATGACGCTGTTCTCCACGGCCATGCCGGAGATTCGTCTGCCGCTGTTCATGGGCTTTATCATTCTGGCAGGCTTTTTGAATTTCCCAGCCAGCAAGCATCATGTAAGGCCCAACTATCTGCCGTGGTACGACATTCTTCTGATGCTTATCGGCGCGGCCTGCTTCTTCTATTTTGCGCTCAACGCCATGACGATGATCCGGCTTGCCACACGCATCCAGCCCATTCATGTGGTCATCGGCTGCGTCGGCATTCTGGTGCTGGTCGAGCTCTGCCGCCGCTGCGTGGGTCTGCCCATTCTTGTGGTGGCGGGCCTTCTGATCGTCTATGCGTTCTATAATCAGTTCAGCTACGGCGCCACGTTCTATAAGGCGCTGCAGAACATCATCTATAAGCTGTTCTACACGACCAGCGGCGTAATCGGCACGCCGGTCAGCGTGTGCTATACCTATATCGTCCTGTTCATCATCTTCGGCGCGTTTCTGGAACGCACCGGCATTGCGAATTTCTTTATTTCATTCGCGAACCGGCTTGCGGGCTGGTCGTCCGGCGGCCCGGCAAAGGTCGCGGTCATTTCCTCCGCGCTGTGCGGCATGGTGTCCGGCTCCTCGGTCGGCAACACGGTCACGACCGGCTCGTTCACGATCCCGATGATGAAAAAGACCGGCTATAAGCCGGAGTTTGCGGGCGCGGTCGAGGCGGCAGCCTCTACCGGCGGCCAGATCATGCCGCCCATCATGGGCGCGGCAGCGTTTTTGATGGCGGAGTACATCGGCATTCCGTATGCGCAGGTCGCGGTCAAGGCAATTTTGCCCGCGCTCCTGTATTTCACCGGCATTTTCATTTCCGTGCATCTGGAGGCGAAAAAGCTCGGCCTGAACGGCATTCCGAGAGATCAGCTTCCCAGGTGGCGGCTTCTGGCCCGCGACTGCTATCTGATCCTGCCGCTGATCCTGCTGGTCTGGCTCGTGTCCTCCGGCGCGAAGACGATGTCGCACTCCGCCGCGTATTCCATTCTCGCGGCCATTGCGGTCGGACTTGTCAACTTCTTCATGCTCCGCCTGCAAAGCACGCAGACGCGCACGTTCCGGACCGTCGGCAAGGCCGCGCTCGGCGCGGCCGGCGATTCTGCGGGCTCTGTCTTTGATTCTCTCGAGGCGGGCGCGAAGGGCGCCATTACCGTGGCCGTCGCCTGCGCGATGGCGGGTATCATTGCAGGCTGCATCACCGTCACCGGGCTTGCCTCGATCCTCATCAACGCCGTCGTGCAGCTGGCTGGCAATGCGACGTTTATCGGTCTGATTCTGACCATGATCTGCTGCATCATTCTCGGAATGGGCGTGCCCACGACCGCGAA
>CADBOK010000006.1 GCA_902796245.1 Oscillospiraceae bacterium
AGGACTCCGTATCCGTCTCGATGGTCTGCGGCTCGGCGTTTTCCACGTCCTGCAGCGTGTAGGTCACGATCCAGCCGGGCTCGGCGGGCTCTGTCTCGCAGGCCCAGCTGAGGTTGACGTTGATCGTCCGTCCCGTCTCGTCCGTTTCGTCGGAGGACTTGAATTCCGTGATTTTCGTGATGGTCGGCGTGACGTTCATGGCATAGCTGGAGAGCATCGTCGGCGCGGAGACGACGATCTCGTATTCCGTACCGGAGACGAGGTTTTCAAACGTCACGTTCGGGACGGTGACCTCCTTCGTTTCCTCGAAGCCGGCCTTGTCCTTGATGGTGACGACCCACTTTTCGGGCGCGTCGCCTTCAAACTGCCAGGTCAGGATCGCAGAGGAGCTTGAAAGCGCGATGGTCACGCTGTCGGGCAGCAGCTCGACGGTCGGGACAGTCGAGAGCGCGGTGCTGATCGCGCCGGTCAGGAGCGTATCGGCAGGCGCCTGCAGCGTAAATGTATATTCCGAATCGGACAGCAGATCGCTGATGACGACCGAATGACCGGAGAACGTCGCGGTCTTCACCTCGGTTCCGGCCGCCTGATAGCAGACCGTCCACGTGTCAAAGTCAGGCCCGTCCTGAATGATGAAGTTGAGCTCGGCCTGCGTGATGGAGATGGGTGTGGCCGTGAAGCTCAGGATCTTCGTCTCGGCGAAGGTCGAGGCGGTGGCGGAATACGAGCCCGTCATCTTCTTGCCCTCCAGCGGGACGGCTTCGATCGTATACTGCGTACCCGGCACGAGCGAATCAAACGTCATGGCCGCGCCCGCCGTATAGGCCTTGCGGCTCTGATTGCCGTAGGCGTCGGAGCAGGTGACGTCAAACGCACCGCTTTCCTCGCCAGACTCGACCTGCACGGTCAGATAGTCCGTGCCGATATCCGTCACGGAGACAGAGTCGACGTGCGTGACGGACGGGACGATCACAAAGAACCATACCGCCGCGGCGATTGCGGCCAGCGCTGCCGCGCCGATGAGCACCGGCAGGATCCACTTGGGCATGGACGCCTTTTTCTTCCGCCGCTGCCCGCGCGGAGGCAGATTGATCTTCAGCTCGTCCTCTTCGCCGTCTTCAGCGGGCGCGGACTCGTCTTCCTCATCCTCGGACGCATCCTGCGAATTCTCGTCCAGATCCAGGGACGTCTGGCCCGCTTCGCCACGGTGCACCTCGTCGATGATGGCGTTGAGCATGGCCGTATCCGGCGAAAAGCTCTCTTTGAAGTCGTCCGCCATCTGCTCGGTGTCGGCAAACTGGACCGGCTCAACCTCTTCTTCCGCATTGGGGTCGATCGGTTCCGGCTCGCCCTCGATGGGCGGGACGATCAGCGCGTCGGAGGCCTCGTTGCGCTTGCCGTATTCCAGCAGCGCCTCCTGCAGCTCCTGCGGGGTCTGGTAGCGGTCTTCGGGCTTGAAGGCGCATGCCTTCAGCAGAATGTCCGTCATTTCGTAATCCGCATACATGGGGGCCGGCAGCTGCTGGCCGGTCACGCGCAGCTTGTCCGCTGCGCGGGCGGAGGTTTTCTCGTCCTCAAACGGGCCGTGGTTGCCGTTATAGATGCGATAGAGGATCATGCCGACGGAATAAATGTCGGTCGTCGGCTCGAGCGTGCCGAGCAGGCTGAACAGCTCCGGCGCGGAGTAGGAGCTGAGCATGTTTTCCGGCATGGAGCAGTATTTCAGCTCATCGATCTTCGCAATGCCGAGATCGCCCAGCAGATAGTGCCCCGAACTGCTTAAGTACACGTTCGACGGCTTGACGTTGCGGTGGATGAGTCCGGCCTCGCGCAGACTGCACAGCGCGCTGCACAGATCGAGCCCCAGATTGACTGCGCCTGACTGCGTCATGGGCGTTTCGGCCAGCACCTCGGAGAGCGTCTGGCGGTATTCGGCCAGCAGATAAATTTCAAAGCCGACGCCGTCCTCCTTCGGCTCGATCTGATAGCTGCGGTAGCAGCCGATGTTCGGGCTGGCGGAGAGCTTTTCGAGCGTTTCGAGCTCCGATTGATAATCGGCGGCGACCTGATTGTAATAATTCTGCGCGTCCTCGACCGTAGCGGCCGCGCCGGTGAACATCAGCGCGTCGACCTGCTTCTGCGATTCCGGGATACAGATATGCTTCAGATAATAGGACTGGTTGCTTTTTGTGCTTTTGACAATATAGACAGATGTACCGCCGCGCACACTGACGCATTTGACGAGCTCCATGTTCGTCAGCAGCGGCGATATCATGTTCAGTTCTGGCAATTCGTTCGCCTCCTTTACAAACACATCTTTATTCTATGTCATTTTCATAAAAAATGCAATACAATATCTTGCGTCTTCCACTTGGAATCTGTAACAATCTGTGATATACTGTCTCCTGAGTCTGAATAAACGCATCGTGCCGCCGCCCGGAGGGCGGCGCGCAATAGACGGAGGCCCTTTTATGGAATTGAAAACCTGTGAATACTGCGGCACGGCATACGACGCGCGCCTGCGCCAGTGTCCGCTGTGCGGACGCACGGCGGCGAGCCCCGCAGCTCCCGCACAGCCGCAGGCAGAACACGCGCCCGCCGCTGCGCAGGAGCGGCCCGCGCAAAGCGCCCCTGCCGGGCGTTCCGCGCCGGGCAAGCGCCTCAGGCAGGAGCCGGGCGCGCCGCGGGCGGCCAGAGGCTACGCGGGCAAGCGCCTGCGCACCGGATCCGCGCCGCAGGCGTCCGACGCGCAGAACGCATCCGGCGGCAGCGTCTACGCCATTCCCAAGTGGATGATGACGGTTCTCTGCGTGATTCTCGGCGCTGCGGTGCTGGGCGGCGCGCTGCTGGCGTTCAGCCGCCTCGGCTGGTCGCCGCTGTACCGCGATACAACGCTCGAAGCACCCGCGCAGACCACTGAGCCCGCGCAGCAGGAGCCTGAGCAGACAACCGTCCAGCAGCCCGCCGAGACGGCGCAGCCGGACGAGAACCGTTACATGAACGAGGAAGACCAGCAGCCTGCGCAGACTGCTGAGCCTGCGCAGGAGCAGGAAAGCGTCAGCTGCACCAGCCTGACGCTTTCCGCGCCGACCGTGACCTTTGAGGACGCGGGCCGCTTCTTCAACATCACCTTCACGCGCACCCCGGACGACTGCACGGAATCCGTCGTGTTCTCGTCCAGCGACGAGACGGTCGCGACCGTCTCCGATCAAGGGAAGATCGTCGCCGTGAACGCAGGCTCCGCCGTCATTACCGCGCAGTGCGGCGAGCAGACGGCCCAGTGCCTCGTGACCTGCGACTTTGCCTATGTGGGCGCTGAAACGTCCGACGGCGAGCCGGTAGAGCTGGCACTGAACAAGGACGATCTGACGTTTATGAACGCAGGCGAACAGTATACCCTTTCCGTGACCGGCGCGCCGGAGGGCGCGCGGATCGCATGGCAGAGCAGCGACGAAGCGGTCGTCACCGTCTCTGAAAACGGCGTTCTGACAGCCCGGGGCAAGGGCACCGCGACGGTAAACGTCACGGTCGACGGCGGCAGCGAGCTGACATGCATCGTCCGCTGCAATTTTGAGGACAACAGCGATGACGAGGGTGCATGCACCATCAGCAACAGCGACGTCACCATGGGCGTCAAGGGCGAGACGTTCCAGATCTCCCTGCGCGACGCTTCGGGCAAGAAGATCACCGGCCTTCTGTGGGTCTCGAGCGACGTTTCCGTCTGCTCGGTCGACGGGACCGGCGTCGTCAAGGCCGAGGGCAAGGGCACTGCCTATGTCTCCACGACCTACAACGGCGTCAGCTACGAGTGCATCGTGCGCTGCAACATCAAATAATCATGCGAAAAACCGGACGCAGGGACTTTCCCCGCGTCCGGTTTTTTCATACCTCCGGGCGGCTGCGCTTCCGGAAGAGCATCGTGATGCACCAGAGACCCGCGATGCCGACGATCGCGTAGATCACGCGACTGACGCCCGCGGTCTGGCCGCCGAAGATCCACGCGACCAGATCGAACCGCGCGAACCCCACAAGGCCCCAGTTGACAGCGCCGATAATGGCGAGGATCAGACAAAGTGTGTCCATACGTCCATCTCCTTGATTTTAGAATCAAAGATAGTATGGCCCGGATTGTCCGCTTCATGCGTCTTCGGCAAAAAACTTGAAATACCTGTTGCTTTTACGGCAGGATTTTGTATAATGAACATAGGGCCTGTTATTTTTTTAGGCTTCCAAAATTTTTTTCAGCAGAGGACATGCACATGTATATTACCTGCCTGGATCTCGAGGGCGTTCTGGTGCCCGAGATCTGGATCGCTTTTTCCGAGGTCAGCGGCATTCCGGAGCTGCGCCGCACCACGCGCGACGAACCGGATTACGACAAGCTCATGCGTTGGCGCATGGACATCCTGCGCGAGCATGGTCTGGGTCTGAAGGAAATTCAGGACGTCATTGCACAGATCGACCCGCTGCCCGGCGCAAAGGAATTTCTCGACGAGCTGCGCGCGCAGACGCAGGCCATCATCGTCAGCGATACGTTTGAGGAATTTGCGCAGCCGCTCATGAAAAAGCTCGGCTGGCCGAAACTTTTCTGTAATACGCTTGAGGTTGCGCCGAACGGCGAAATCACCGGATAC
>CADBOK010000007.1 GCA_902796245.1 Oscillospiraceae bacterium
CAAACAGATCGGCCCCGATGGCCTCCGCCAGCGTCTGCGCCAGCTTTTTCGTCACGCCGGACGCGGAAAAATAAGCGACAAGTGCTTTGCTCATGAGAAAAACCTCCTGTTTCGTATTCTGGTTTCAGTATAGCAAAGCTGTCAAGCGTCGACAGTCTCCAATAAAAAGCTCACGGGCCGGAAGCCGTCGTTGCAGGAAATCATCGCCGAGCGCGGATTTTTCATCCAGCCGTTGTAAAAATTTCCCCCGCCGCTTGCCAGCGCCAGCACGAACGGCGACATGCTCTCCCATGCGCTCAGACAGAGCCCCTCCGGCCGGTTCCACCCGTCCGCGACGAACACCTGCCCGAGCTCCATATCGCACGCATGCTCCATCGGGTTTTCATATTCCGCCATCAGATCGGGATAACACCCCATCTTCATGACCGTGATTTTGACTTTTTTCATAAGCGGTTTCATTTACTTTCGTAAAAACGATCCAATTCCCATTTTAACGGGTTATTGTCAATGTAACTCCATATCTGCAAATACTCTTTTTCATTTCGGACAACGTGGTCATAAAATGACCGCTGCCAGCACTTCCGTCCCGGTGCATTCTCAATCGCGTTGATTTGCTTTGCAGGAATGGACTTGAACGCACAAATTATTTCGGAGATCGTGGTAGGGGCGGGGCTCTGCTCCGGCACGCCCCATTTCGCGTGAAACTATGCGGCAGCCCGCGCTTTTAATTCCGGCCTGTCCGTGAGCCGGATGATCGAATATTCCATAGAAGGCCCTCCTTTTTCTGTATTGATTATAATACACGCAGCAAAAAGCCGCAAGTCCGTTTCCGGGCCTGCGGCTTTTGAGAGAGGGGGCTTATTCATATTCCACGCCGTCGTGCTTGTGAACGCCTGTGACGGAGAATTCGACCCACTCGGACAGGTTGACCGCGTGGTCGCCGATGCGCTCGAAATACTTTGCGATCATCAGCAGGTCCAGCGCGACCTCGCCCTGACCGGGCTCGCGGGCAATCGCGGCAATCAGCGCCTGCTTGACGTTGGAAAAATCCTCGTCGACCAGATCATCCTGCTTCGCAATCGAACGGGCCAGATCGACGTCCCGCCGGACAAAGGCGTCCACGCTCTGCGTGACCATGGAGCTGGCCTGCTGCGCCATGCGGCAGACGAGCATACCGGCAGCGTCGTAACAATTCTGATCGTGCAGATGGAGGATCCGGGCCGTATCTTCGGCGTGCGCCTGCGCGAAGGTGCAGGAGAGCGCCTGCTCTGTTTTGGAGACGACCTGCGTGTAGCAGCTCGCGTCATGCGTATGCGCCGTGCCCGTCATGGTGATGGCGGGATGAATGAGCGCATAGCCGGTCGCGCCTGCGACAAGAACCGCAAGGCAGACCAGCGCCAGCCGGTACCATTGTCTGCGCCTGCGCGTCCGTTTTTCAATCATCAGATTCACGGTATTCCATGAAAAAGACGCAGAAGTGGCATGCAAAAAGTGCGGAAATGTAAGAATTTATCAATATCCGGAAGAGTCTGCAAAACAAGCCGCCGCGGCAGAAAAATACCCCCTCCACCGCCGGTGGAGGGGGGTATAAAATTTGACTTACGCTTCCTTTTTGCGCTCTGCCGCGCGCAGGAACAGCAGCACGCCAAGCAGCAGCGCCGCGCTGACGAGCCAGGTGACGAACACGTTCTGCACGAAGCCCGCGACGATGAAGCCCACAAAGCTCACGGCTGCGACCGTGATTGCATAGGGCAGCTGCGTGGACACATGGTCGAGATGCTCGCACTGCGCACCGGCGGAGGCCATGATGGTCGTGTCGGAGATGGGGGAGCAGTGGTCGCCGCACACAGCGCCTGCGCAGCAGGCGGAGATGCCGATGATGAGCAGCGTGCTGTCGGCAGGGAAGACAGCGGTGACGATCGGGATCAGAATGCCGAACGTGCCCCAGCTCGTGCCGGAGGCAAAGGCCAGAATGCAGGCCACGACGAAAATGACCGCGGGCAGCATGCTGTACAGCCACTCAGACGCGGCGAACATCAGATCGTAGACATACACATCCGCGCCGAGGGCGTTTATCATGGTCTTCAGCGAGACGGCCAGCGTCAGGATGATGATCGGCGGGACCATGGCGATGAAGCCCTTGGGCACGCAGGCCATGGCCTCCTTGAACGACAGCACCTTGCGCGCGACAAGATAAATGACCGTCAGCACCAGCGCGATGATGCCGCCCCACGGCAGGCCGACGAAAGCGTTCGTATTGCCGAAGGCGCCGATAAAGTCGCCCGCGAACGACGCATCGCCGGACATGTCGGCGCCAAAGAAGCCGCCGACGTAGACCATGCCGACCGTGCAGGTCACAATCAGCACCAGCACCGGGAGAATGAGGTCGATCACGCGCCCGTTGGGATTGGCTGACTCTCCGGCCTGCCCCGCCAGCGCGGACAGATCGCCCTTCGCAGCCTTTGCTTCATATTTGCGCATGGGGCCGTAATCAAGCTTCATGGCGACGATGGCGAGGATGAACACGAAGGTCATAATGGAATAGAGGTTATAGGGAATGGCCTTGACGAACAGCTCAATGCCGCTCATGCCGGTGTTGAGTCCCTCCGCCGTGGAGGAAACAGCAGCGGCCCAGGATGAAATCGGCGCGATCATGCACACGGGAGCTGCAGTGGCGTCGATCAGGTACGCCAGCTTCGGACGGGAGATCTTGTGGCTGTCCGTGACCGGGCGCATGACGGAGCCGACGGTCAGGCAGTTGAAATAGTCGTCGATGAAAATCAGGATGCCGAGCACAAACGTTGCCAGCTGCGCGCCCGCATGTGTCTTGATGTGCGTTTCGGCCCAGCGGCCGAAGGCGGCGGAGCCGCCCGCCGCGTTGACGAGCGCGACGATGATGCCCAGCAGCACGAGGAACAGGAAAATGCCCGCGTTGGCGGAAATCGCGGCGATCAGGCCGTCATTCAGAATGGTGTCGAGCGTCGCTACGGGCGTAAAGCCGCACGTGAACAGACCGCCGACCACAACGCCGATGAACAGCGCACTGTAGGCTTCCTTTGTGATGAGCGCCAGCACGATGGCGATAACCGGCGGCAGCAGCGACCATGCCGTGTTCGCCAGCGACGCGCCGTTTGCGCACTTGACCGCCGCGACGATGAGCAGCGCCAGAATGACGATCGCGACGATCTTGGTCAGGATCGTTTTGGATTTGGATGCTTTGGTTTTCATGGATCCCACTTCCTAAAAATAAAATGCGTCATGATCTTCCATCATGACGCACATAAAATCCTCATGTTCGTGCATGACAGCTCTCCACGGAAAACCCGTGACAGTCCGCAGAATCTTCTCCTGCGTCCCAGGTACCGGCGCTGCGGGAACGGCGCGGGCCCTTCGGCGGCTCTCCCTTTCGGACGCCCGGTTCCCGCCGGATACGCGCCCTACTCCTGTCAGCCGCAGCCTCTCTCATAACGGGTTTCATTATACAGCGCGATAAAGAAATGTCAAGAATATTTATGAATTTTTTCTGAATAAATATTATCCTGCCGAACCGTGCCGGATCTCGCGGCCCGTGCATACGATAAAGCGGGAGGAGAGTATCATGTTTTCCTATCTCTTTACGTTCCGCAGCCAGACGGCGGCGCAGTCCGGCAGGCGGATTCTCTATGAGGCGGGGCTGTGGACGCAGCTTCGCCGCGCACCGCAGGAGGTGTCGAGCCTCGGCTGCACGTGGGGCGTCTATGTGGAGGGGGCCGACGGCGTGCACGCCGCGCAGCTCCTGCGCGCGTGGAACAGCCCCGTCTCCGGGGCCTACCGCGTCCATCCGAACGGCTATCTGGAGCAGGCGCAGCTATGATCTATCTCGATTCCGGAGCAACCACGCTCCAGAAGCCGCCTGCCGTCGCCCTTGCGGTGCAGAGCGCCATGCGCCGCATGGCGACGCCCGGCCGCGGCGGGCACGCGCCGGCCATGCGCGCGGCTGACGCGGTCTATGACTGCCGCTGTCTGGCAGGCGCGCTCTTTGGCGCGCAGCCGGAACAGGTCGTGTTTACCATGAACGCCACGCACGCGCTGAATCTGGCGATCAAAACGCTTGTGAGGCCCGGCGGGCGCGCCGTCATTTCCGGCTTTGAGCACAATGCGGTCCTGCGCCCGCTGCACCATACCGGCGCAAAGATCGCCGTCGCCGGACGGCGGCTGTTTGACCCGGCGGACACGCTCGCCGCCTTTGACCGAGCCATTACGCCGGACACGAGCGCCGTCGTCTGCACCCATGTGTCCAATGTGTTCGGATACATCCTGCCGGTGGAGGAAATTGCGGCCATGTGCCGTGTGCGCGGCGTCCCGTTCGTGCTCGATGCGTCGCAGTCAGCGGGGCTGCTGCCGGTAAGTCTGGCAGAGCTCGGCGCAGATTTTGTCTGCATGCCGGGTCATAAGGCGCTCTACGGCCCGCAGGGCACGGGACTGCTCCTGTGCGCGCGGACGCCCGATACGCTTCTGGAGGGCGGCAGCGGCAGCGCCTCGCGCCTGCCGGATATGCCGCCGGAGCTGCCGGACCACGCCGAGGCCGGGACGCAGAACGTCTGCGGCATCTGCGGGCTTGCCGCCGGGCTGCGATTTGTGCGGCAGCAGACCCCGCAGCGGCTGCTTGCGCATGAGCTCCGCCTGCGGAAGCTGCTCGCGTCCTTGCTGGAGGATATTCCGGGCCTGCGGCTGTTTACGGGCGAAATGCAGAGCGGGACGCTTTCCGTGTGCGCGGCGCAGACGGACTGCGAGACGCTTGCCGCGCGGCTTGCGTCCGAGGGCGTCTGCGTGCGCGCGGGACTGCACTGCGCGCCGCTCGCGCACGAGTCCGCCGGAACGCTCGAAACCGGCACGGTCCGCTTCAGCCTCTCCGCGTTCAACACAGACCGGGAGATCTTCGAAACCGCAAAGATCATGCGAAGCTGCCTTGCATAGCGCCGTCCAAAGCCTCCTCTTGCCGCGCCCCGCGCGGGAAGGGGAGGTGGCATTTTCGAAGAAAATGACGGAGGGGATCTGTCGCAGATATCAGAGTGCTGGTAAATTTGTTATGTTCGAATTCCCTCAGCCAGCTTCGCTGACAGCACCCCTGGAAGGGGAGCCTTTGGGGCGGCAGACGGATCTGTGTTGTTTTTCTTCCCAAAAACTTTCTTCCCGCATGGGCTTGCGCGGGGGGAGAATTTGGAGTATAATTCATACTATCTATATAAGTATCAGTGGGAGAATGACTCTATGGCTACGATCCGTGAATTCTTCCAGAATCTTCTGTATCAGGTCCCAGCCATCGGGATTTCAGATATTGTCGATATCCTGGTCGTTTCGATAATTTTCTATTCGCTCCTCCGTCTCATCCGCTCGACGAGCGCAGCGCGCGTGGCCCGCACGATTCTGCTGCTGCTGACCATCACGCTTCTGACGGACGTGCTGAATCTTTATACATTAAACTGGCTGCTCAACAAGATCCTTGAGGTCGGCGCGATCGCGCTCATCATCGTGTTCCAGCCGGAGCTTCGCCGCGCGCTCGAGCGTGTCGGCGCGCAGCTGCATTTCCACCTGCTCTCAACCGAGGCAGGCGCGTCCATCGAGCAGAGCGCCGTCTCCGCCACGGTGCAGGCCTGCGAGATCATGTCGCGCGAGCGTGTCGGCGTCCTGCTCGTGTTCGAGCGCGAGACGCCGCTCGACGAGTATTTCAAGACCGGCACCATCGTCGACGCGCAGCTGTCCGAGCAGCTGCTGCGGAACCTTTTCTTTAAAAACTCTCCCCTGCACGACGGCGCGGTCATCGTCCGCGGCGGGCGCGTGGCCGCAGCCGGCTGCGTCATGCCGCTGAGCGACAATCCGCACCTGCCGAGCGACCTCGGCACCCGCCACCGCGCGGGCGTCGGCACGAGCGAGGTCTCCGACGCGGTCGTCGTGATCGTCTCGGAGGAAAACGGCAC
>CADBOK010000008.1 GCA_902796245.1 Oscillospiraceae bacterium
CCTGCATGATGACGGCATACATGCCGAGATCGTTTTTCGATCGCACCAGCAGGAAAATCAGCACGCAGCTTGCAACGCGGACAGCCGCGTTCCGGCTGAGCGTGACCTTGAACTGCTCAAGCCCGGTCAGAAACCAGGACAGATCAATACCGCCGGCCAGAACGGACAGCAGAAAGATCAGATACAGGCTGCGATAACTGCTTTTCTGGAAAGGAATAAAGAGCAGAAAGCTGACGACCGTCGCTGCGCACAGCAGGAGCTTGGTCACAAAGACCTTCCAGAATACCCGATTGAGCGACTCCGCGTCATCGCGCACCGCGGCGGTGCGGATCGACCCGTACAGGCTGAGCCCCAGGCTCTCCAGCATCAGGAAGTAGCCGGTATTGGCCAGCACATAGTCGTAGGTTCCCAGCGACTCCGCCCCGAGGGTACGGGAGATATACGGCGCGGTGATCAGCGGAACAATGAGGTTGAGAACCTGATAGAGGCCGTTATAGAGGATATTGAGCTTCAGTTGTTTTTTATCGTTCATGGATAGAAGCCCGCCTTAACGCTTCAGCCGTTTGAGCGCCGCTTTCAGTCCGGTCGGCGCGGCTCGGCGCGCAAGCTCGCGCGCCAGCTCTCCGGCGGTAAAATCGCACAGCATCGAATAGGCGGCAAAGCCCATCGGATCGCGGTCAAAGCCCCGGCCGCGCTCGACGATCCGGCAGAGAAAGCGCTCCAGTCGCTCGAGCGTGGCGCCGTAATCAAAGCCCGGTGCGAAGATCGGCTGGCGCAGCATCGCGAGATACTGCTCGTCATCCTGATCGAGCTCGATCACGCGCTGCAGCAGCCGGTCGAGATCGTAGTCATAGTCCGCAGCGTTGAGAAAGGCGGCCGTGTTGAACTCCTGGCCGACCTCGCTATTGCCCCAGTAGATCGGCAGGGAGTGGGCCATCAGCGGATGGATCAGCTTTTCGGTCGTATAGCCGGGATAGCAGCCGTTTTCAAAGGCGATCGTGAACTTA
Source organism: Oscillospiraceae bacterium (assembly GCA_902796245.1). Classification (GTDB taxonomy): domain Bacteria; phylum Bacillota; class Clostridia; order Oscillospirales; family Oscillospiraceae; genus CAG-170. The sequence goes on from CADBOK010000008.1 coordinate 1,008, forward strand.
AAATCGCTCAGATAGCGCAGCTTGCCCGCCTGCCAGTCGCCGCCGCGAGGTTCGATGGCGTTGTCGATATTGTGCAGCACCTTGCCGGGGCATTCAATGAATTTATACTCCGCGAGCTTCTGACAAAAACCGATCCGCAGGCCGGCCCCCTCGCCGCGCGAGGCGTTGCTGTAGACGAAATTGCAGAATTTCCTGTTCAGCAGCTCCTGCTCGTCCGGCAGCGCGCTGCTGTATTTTTCGATCCCGTAGTAGTAGGGCAGGCGGCAGTAGCGCTCGCCGTAGTCCATCCGGTCATAGGAGATCGCATAGTCGCAGTACCGGAAATCCGGCACGCAGCACTCTTCGGAATAGAAGACGCGCACGGCCTTCGGCCAGCGCAGATGCTCATAGCCGCAGACCGAATAGAACACAAACTGTGGATCGTCGGATTCGACGACCTCATAGTGCTTTTTCAGCACCTCGTCGATAAAACCCGGGACGCCGTAGCCGTCGCAGTATTTGACGCGGATCGTTTTCATGCGTCCCTCCAGAAGATCAGTTTCAGATTGATATAGATCGGCACGAGGTAGGACAGCGGCCAGCCCACGGCCTTCGGCCACAGGCCAGCCACATCGCCGCGCGCAAGGCCGAATACCCGCGCAAGCTTCCACATTTTCCCCTGAATCAGCAAGGCATCGTTTTTGTGCTGCTGCTCTGCCATCTGCCGGCGAAGCACGAGCTCTTCGTTGACAATATGGATCCGCACCTCTCTGCTCGAGGAGGAGGAGTTCTCATCGGTGTTATAGTGCGTCAGAATACCGCCGTGGTAAAAGGCCATGCGGAAGTGGCTGGCAAAGTAAATCTGAAAGGCGAAGTCGAACGCGTTGACCCACGCCCGGCTATATCCGCCGGCGCGGAGAAAGCACTCTCTTTTTACGGCAAATCCGCAGGGCGGCAGCGGCCCGACCAGACGGAAATAGCGCAGATCGACCGTCTCAAGGCCGTCCGGCAGCCTGGCGTAGCGCTTTTCGAGAGCGCGCCTTTTGACGGCGTTCTGTCCTTCGACAAAGGCGTCGGACTCCACATGCAGGCCGTCGATTTCGGGGTGGGCCAGCAGCAGGTCGTGCACCGTCTGCAGGTAGTCCGGACGGTAGGCGTCGTCGTCATGGAGGATGCAGACATATTCGGTCTGCGCGAGCTCATAGCCCCGGTTCCAGTTGGCCTGGGCGCCGATGTTCTGCTCGTTATAATAACAGGCGAAGCCCTCGATGCCGAAATACGGGGCAAGCGCCTCTTTCGCTGCATCGGCCTCGGCGGGGTCGTTGTCCATCACCAGGATGTGAAACGGGAAATCGACCCTGGAGGCCAGCACACTGTCAATTGCCGCTTTCAGCGTCCCGAGCCGGTGATAGGTGGGGATCATGACGGTAAATTGCGCCGCCTGGCGGCGGTTGTCGCACAGGGCAACCGAGCCGACCTCTCTGGCGTCAGAGAAGGCGTCATGAAAGTGAAATGCGGATCTTTCCATTTTCTCTCCTACTTCACAAATTTCCTGAGGATATAATGTCTCTTATACCAGCCCTTCGAATGCTTGAGCCCGTAGCGCTCACGGAAAAAGCCATAGTAGCGATCCCAGAATTTATTGTTGTTGAGGACCGTGTACAGCTGAAAGCGCAGGTAATTGGCGCCGTGCTGGCCGCCCTTGTCCCCGGCCAGCGGGTAATGATAGCATTCGGTATCCGAGGTGAAGAAGATTCGGTAGCCCTTTTGCGTCAGCTTGACCTGCGCGTCGGTCTCCTCGCGAAAGCCGTTGACCGCGTAATCCTCGGCATAGCGGACGCCCTCATAGGCCGCGCGCGGCACCAGCAGCAGGGCATGGCCGAAGGGCACCTCGCAGTCTGTGTCAACGCGCTTCTGGTAATTGACCAGAAAACGCTCGTAATCGAAGAGCGGACTGTCGCTTGCCCAGGCCTCCCGCTGGATGCGCTCGATTGTCTCTGCGCTGTCGTCTGGGCGGAGGCCATAATAGATGCTTCCAAAATAGATGCTCTTCTCCCTCGCGCGGCATTTTGATAGCAGCACCTCGGCATAGTCGGCGCGCAGGAAGGCATCATCCTCGCCCCAGAGGATATACTCGCCCCTGGCGCGTGCCACGCCGAGATTCCGGCAGGCGGCGGCTCCGAGATTCTTTTCGTTTTTCAGATACACAA
>CADBOK010000009.1 GCA_902796245.1 Oscillospiraceae bacterium
ATACTGGATTGATACTAATTCTTCAAATCCGTTACTCCGGAGAGGATCATTTCAAACTGACAAGCAAAACCGTCCTGCTGAACGACAAATTCAGCAGGACGGTTTTTGCTCAGGTCAAGAAAGAAGCATTTTGTCGTTTGCCTCGTCGCTGCCGCTGGCGCGGGAGAACATGGCGAGAAGATCCGGGACGGTCAGCTTTTTCTTCTCCTCGCCGGATACGTCTACGACAACCTGCCCGGCGTCCATCATAATGAGGCGGTTGCCGTGGGCAATGGCGTCTTTCATGTTATGGGTAATCATAAGGGTGGTAAGTCCGTGCTCCTGCACGATGCGGTCGGAGAGGTCGAGCACCTTGGCCGCCGTGCGCGGATCGAGCGCAGCAGTATGCTCATCAAGCAGAAGCAGCTTCGGCTGCTGCAGCGCCGCCATGAGGAGCGTCAGCGCCTGGCGCTGGCCGCCGGAGAGCAGGCCAACCTTTGCGGTCATGCGGTCTTCCAGGCCGAGGTCGAGCGCGTGCAGCCGCTTCTGGTACTCAGCACGCTCTGCTTTCGTAATACCCCATTTCAAGCCGCGGTGCTGGCCGCGCCGTGCGGCGAGAGCGAGATTTTCTTCAATCTGCATGGTGGGCGCGGTACCCATCATGGGATCCTGAAACACGCGGCCCAAAAAAGCAGCACGCTTATGCTCAGGCAGGCCGGTGACATCCGTGCCGTCGATGACGATCTTGCCGCTGTCGATCTGGAACGAACCGGCAATGGCGTTCAGCATGGTCGACTTCCCTGCCCCGTTGCCGCCGATGACGGTGATAAAATCGCCGTCTTTCAAGGTCAGATTCAGGTCGTTCAACGCTGTTTTTGCGTTGACGGTACCGGGATTGAAGGTCTTGCAGACATTGATGAGCTCAAGCATGGCGCGATTCCTCCTTTTTGGCCTTTCCGTGGAACATCCTGCCCTTCCAATACGGAATGGCGAGGAAGAGCGCGACGATCAGCGCAGTGATGAGCTTCAGGTCGTTTGTGTTCAGGCCAAGCTGCAGCACGATCTGGAGCACAAAGTAATAGATCACTGCGCCGATGGACACAGCCAACAGCTTGAGACCGAAGTTCGTAAACAACTTGCCGAAGATGACCTCACCGATGATGACGGCAGCCAGGCCGATAACGATCGCGCCGCGGCCCATGTTGACATCAGACGCGCCCTGAAACTGCGCGAGCAACGCGCCGGAGAGCGCGACAAGGCCGTTTGAGAGCATGAGTCCGAAGACAACATTTGCATTTGTATTGATGCCCTGCGCGCGTGCCATGTTCTGGTTCGCGCCGGTGGCGCGGATGGCGCAGCCGCGCTCCGTACCAAAGAACCAGTACAGAAGCGCGATCACGGCGAACGTGAACAAAAGCAGGACGGGCAGCGGGTTTTTCAGACTCAGGTCACGCACGAAGCGCTGTGAGACCATCAGCGGATATTTATCCACGCCGACAGCCTGATTGGCTTTGCTGTCCATGATGCGCAGGTTAATGGAATAGAGCGCAAGCTGCGTCAGAATGCCGGACAGGATCGCAGGAATACCGCATTTGGTATGGAACATCCCCGTCACAAAGCCAGCCAGCATGCCGCAGGCAAACGCACACAGCAGCGCAAGCCACGGGTTCACACCGGCGCGGATGAGCATGACGGCCGCCGCGCCGCCGGTGGCGATGGAGCCGTCGACGGTCAGGTCGGCCACGTCAAGGATACGGAAGGTAATGTAGACGCCGATGGCCATCAGACCCCAGATGAGGCCCTGCGCCGCCGCGCCGGGCAGCGAATTGAAAAGCGCGGAAAGGAAGCTCATATTCATTCTCCTTCTTGGTCTGCGCCTGCAATCGACCGGCAAAGTGTTCCGGTTATCGGCCGATTGCAGGGGCAAACGGTTTTGCAGTTCCGCCGGTCACGGGCAAATGCCCGTGACCGGTCAGGCGTCAGATTCAGCCGTCAATGGCCTCATAGCCGTCCAGCGGGGTAATACCGAGCTGATCGCAGATAGAGGCGTTGTACTTCGGAGTCGCGTCGGTGTATTCGACGGGCATTTCGGAGATATCGGCCTCGCCCTTGAGGATCTTCGCGGCCATCTTGCCGGTGGTCACGCCAAGATCATAGTAGCTGATGGACAGCGTCGCAACGCCGCAGCCGCGGCAGAGGCCCTCTTCACCGCAGATGGCAGGAACACCGGCGGGGATCAGGACGTTTGCAATCGCCTCCGTGTTGGACGCGGCAGTGTTATCGGTCGGGATATAGACGACATCGGAGAAATCAGCAGCCTTCTGGGTGACAGAAGAAACGTCGTTGCTGTCGGTGAAAGCGAATTCCTCACAGGTCACGCCCTGGGCTTCGAGCGCCTTGCGCACCTCGTCGATCTGATAGCGGGAGTTCGGTTCGGCGGAGCAGAACAGCAGGCCGACGTTCTTCGTCTCGGGGAACCAGTCGAGGATCATCTGGGCCTGCTTCTGCAGGTCGGCCAGATCAGACGTACCGGAGACGTTGCCGCCGACGGTGCCGTTAAAATCGTCAAGGTCGAGCGCGACGCCGTAGGCCGTGATGGACGTGCCAAGGATGGGAATATCAGCCGTAGCAGAAACGGCAGCGGTCAGGGCCGGAGTGGCGTTGGCCATGATGAGGTCGACGCCTCTGGACACGAAGCCGTTGACGATCGTACCGCAGTTGACGGAATCGCCGGAGGCATTCTGTACGTCGATGGTCACAGCGTCGCCGAGCTCCTCGGTCAGCGCGTCGACGAAGCCCTGCGTTGCGGCGTCAAGCGCCTCGTGCTGCACGAGCTGGCAGACACCGACAGTGTAGGTCTTGCCATCAGCGGCGGGCGTTTCTTCGGCGGATGCAGGCGTCTCGGTCACGGGTGTCTCAGTTGTAGAGCTGGACTCTGCCGGGGTATCGGCAGCAGGCGTGGAGGCGCAGGCGGCCAAGCTCAGGATCATGACGAGCGCCAGAAGCATTGCAAGAATCTTTTTCATGATAAATTGCTCCTTTTTCTGATTACATTTGAATTTTTAAAACAAAAAGGAGGCTCTGTCCGCGGAACAGAGCCTCCTTCTTACTTACGAAGAAAACACCGGCCTTATACGGACAGCTTCTCATTTTGGGTACGGTAATACAGGCCCGCAAACATCTCGCGGGCCATGGTAAAGCGGAAGCTCATATTCAGGAAAGACTCGTTGAACCGGATCTGCATCATAATGAACTCCCTTCTGCCGTACTGTGCGGCGTCTTTTTATGTTTGCTACTATACCGCTTTAAATGCGCAAAGTCAACTGTGAAAGCGACAAATTACAGCTGTGTTTTCGAATTTGCTTTGTGCATACCGCCCGGAACGCTCCGGGCGGTTGACATAATTTTTATTTTGCAACAGCTTTATGGAAGACCTTCTTGCCCTTGCGGATAATCGCGCCGTCGCCTGCAAAGACTGCCTTTTCAAACGCAGTCGCGAAATCCGTGATCTTCTCGTCATTGACGCTGATGCCGCCCTGCTGCACAAGGCGACGGCCCTCGCCTTTTGACGCGGCCAGACCACACTTGACGAGCAGCGTCAGGGTGTCGATCCTGCCATCGGTGAAATCGTCGTCCACCAGCTCAGTCGACGGCATATTCTCACTGCTGCCGCTGCCGCCGAAGAGGGCCTTGGCGCTGGCCTCGGCCTTCTTGGCCTCTTCCTCGCCGTGCACCATCCGCGTCAGCTCGTAGGCAAGGATCTCCTTCGCCTTGTTGAGCTGGCTGCCCTCCCACTTGTCCATCTCGTTGATCTGCTCCAGGGGCAGGA
>CADBOK010000010.1 GCA_902796245.1 Oscillospiraceae bacterium
AGCAGCAATGCCGCCTCAATGATCGGCGTGATGTTGTATTCCATAAAACGCTTTCCTCCTTAGTCATAAAGGGCATGAATGCCCTGTGCCGATAAAAAGTCCTTCTGCTCGTGTTTCACTTTTGCTGCGTAGTCCAAAGCCGCGTGCATATCTCCGTTGCAATGCGCGTCCGGAATCCGCTGCACGGCCTTGGCCGTGGCTTCGCCCAGGGCAATCGCGGCGCTGCTCGACTGAATGACGAGAAGCAGCATCTTCTCCCGTGCGGCGTCTCTGTCCTCAGCGACTTTTTCCTGCTTGGAGATACGCCGTTCCAGTTTCCAGACGATAAAGCCCATGATGGCCGACGGAATACCCATTGCGGCGATAAACGCAATCAGGAAATTGCCAGCGCTGATTGTAATCATTCCTTTTCACCTCATCGCATGCCAAATGTAAGAGGGGCGGTTTGTGCCGCCCCTCACGCTGTGTGTCAGACCTCGACTTCGAGATCCTTCAGGATTTCCTCGACCTGCGGCTTGATAAGAGCCGGCACCTGATCGAGCGTCTTCTTGCCCTTGATAATCAATGTAGCGTAAACGACTGCCATGGTCTGCACCTCCTTCCCAAGCAAAATGGTCAAAAGAAAAAGTCGAAGGCGCTTCATACGCCCTCGACCTCATCTTCTTCAAGGATACGCCGGACTTCCTCGCGCAGTCGTTCCGGCACATCATCAAGTGTTTTCAGCCCCTTTCGGATCAGCTCGGCATACACTTTCGCCATATCCATCAACCTCCGATCACAAGCTCATAGACGTCACAGAGCGCAAGCTGCGCCTGCGTGATCTGTGCGGACAGTCCTTCATTGACGCTTTGCAGGTCGCTTACCTGCTGTTTCAGCTTCGGAATGGTCTCCTTTTCGGCTTCGGCCAGCTTCGCCTGCGCGAAATAGCCGTCGAAGCTGCCGAGAATATCATCATAGATCCCGTCATAGAATGGCAGTTCCAGATAATACTCATCGTACTCGAAGCCGGAGATCGTCAGCTCGCCCTGCGTTTCCGAGAACGGAGCTACGTTCTCATAGAACCGCACAAGGCAGTATCCGGGCTTGTCAGGCTGCTCCTCCAGCGAGAACGCATTTGCCGGCGCATTGTCGCCTCTTACTTTCATTTCGCACAACCTCCTTCAAGATTCGTACCCCGATAGGGTCAACATACTTTTTCCGCGCCGCAACGGAATCACAGTGCTTGAGCTGACCGATTCGGCTCAGAAGCCCTGCGGCAGTCCGATATGCGATCCGGCAGTGCCGCTCGATTTTCTTTCGCACCTTGCGGCACTGGCGCGTGAAACGCAGGAAATTTTTCCGCCGCATGGTCGTGTGATCTCGGTAAAAGCGGTATCCGACATAATCCAGCGGCCGCACTTTCAACGGGAACACCTGCCAGTTGCCCTTCATCTGCAGCCGCAGCCGCTTTTGCAGATACTCGGCAATCGCTTTCCGCGCACGGTGCAGCTTCTTTTTGTTCGGGCCAAAGAGGACAATATCATCCATGTATCGCACGCTGTACTTCACACCGTCGAGCGTCGTGATATAGCGGTCGAGCGATTCAAGATAGAAATTTGCGAGCCACTGGCAGATAAAGAAGCCAATAGCCAGTCCCTGTTCGCAGGTTTGCAGGATCTCCCACGTCAGCTTTAGATACTTCTTGTCCTTGATCTTGTGCGCCAGCATCCAGATCAGCTTGCGGCGGTCGACAGAATGGTAGAAGTGGTGAACGTCCATTTTGCAGACGTACCGGCTTCCTTTTTTGTCGTGGTGAATGACACGCTTGCAGCGCCGAAGCGCGTGCTTTCCGCCGCGCCCCGGTACTGATGCGCAGCACCAGTAATTCATCCCGCGCAGGAAGACCGGCGCCGCCGCCAAGACCATCAACGTGTGGACGATGCCGTCGGGGAAGAACGGAACGTATTCGATCTCTCTCCACTTTCGGCTGCTGTTGTCGAAGATCTTGCGCTTCTTCGGCTGGGCTGGGGCGAAAGTCTGCGTCTGCAGAAGATCATAGACGCGGTTCGCGAAGCCGTCCACGTCGGTCAGCACCCGTCTTACGTCGCGCCGATCGTGTTTGTCTTTCGCGCCAAACACAATGGCTTCGCGGATGTGTTCTTTGTCACACATCCATTCATACAGGAATCCTTTTCTTTTTGGCATATGCCTCGCTCCTTGTTTGCCATCGGGGTTTTTCCAGATACCTTTCGGCCGTACTAGAGCCCGTCCTGTAGCGGCAATATTTCCACCAAGCGGTGAGGGAGAATCTGCGCAAAGAAATGGAGCATACAAACAAGTAGGCGGGCGCCGATGTTCGAGTTCGCGTTGGACGAATTGTAGTTGCCATTGAAGAAGAACAGGCCGCAATTCGCAGCGGTATTGTTATAGTAGCCGCCGACGGCAGGCAGACGCCAGCCGGTGTTCGAATACACGGGCGAACCAGAAGCCATCGCACAAGCTGCGCAGATAATCCCGTCAAAATTATACTGTCTATGCGTCGGGAAGATCCGAAAACGGGAGAAAATAACGAAATACGTTATTTTGAAAAAATATACGCGCCGCGCTTCGCGCGGATATATAGGGAATGGCGCTGCCGCGCCAGAGCGTAAGACGATCCGCTCTGAAAACAAAAGCCCGCGGGGGCTGCGGCCCCCGGTCCCCCATTAGGGGACGTAAAGGAGGCGGGCGCCGATGCCCGAGGCCGCGTCGGACGAACTGTAGAAGCCATTGAAGAAGAACAGGCCGCAATCCGCAGCGGCATTGCTATAGTAGCCGCCGACGGCAGGCAGACGCCAGCCGGTGAACGAATACACGTAGTCGGGGACGTAGGTTGTCTGGCTTCCTCCGGTTCCGGTCGGAATGAACGCCCACGGGAGCGCCGTGCAGTTACCAAGCGTCTTGATATAGCCGTCACTGCTCGGCAGGCTGAGTCCTGCCGATGTATAGTTGGTGGACGTATCATCCGCATACTTCGACGGATCGGTGCAGATATAAGCCGCGCGGTTGTTGAAGTTGATGCCGTCGAGCCAGTCGTAGACATTGCCCCACGGATTTTCAATGCCGCGATACTGCACACCGCCTGCGGAGGTCCGAGAGGAAGCCGCCGTGCCGGTGTGGTAAGTCATGCCGTCTGTCGTGCCGGTCTTTTTCAGCGAAGCGTTTCCGCAGATGCCTTGACCGATTTTACTCTGACTATCCCAGCTTGCGAACTCAACGAGGTAGAGCAGCCAGACCGCGCACCACGACGCATAATCGTACTGCTGCCACTTGCTGCCCTTGTTCCGGGAGTTTGTGCGGGCTGTGGCGCGTGTGATGTTCGTCAACGGATTCGCGCCAGACTTAGAGTAGTAGCTGGCAATCGTGTTGTAGCGACCAACATAGCGACCGGAACCGGGGTGCTTGGCAAAGCCGGTGAACGGCGCGTTTGCAACGTAGTAATAGATCTTGCTCTGGCTGCTGTTATAGACAATCTTGTAGTAAAACTCAGGGATAAAGACCATCGTATCGTAGGACGTGCGGGAGAATCCGGACTGGCCTTTCTTGTACGACACCGCGCCGTTGATGATGTTGTATTCCTCCATGCCTTGCCACGGCATGAATGCGTCGAATGGAGAGCTGCCAGCGCCTGTGCCGATGGCAGCGCTCGGCTCCGAGGA
>CADBOK010000011.1 GCA_902796245.1 Oscillospiraceae bacterium
ATCCAGTTTCTTTGCTGGATCTTGACTCTGTCTATATAATCGAGCTCGTCCAGATCGTCAAGCAGACGCTGCGCGTATTTAGTTATGCGGAGCATCCACTGGCTCTTTTCTTTTCTGACAACCGGGCTGCCGCAGCGCTCGCACACACCCTCGACGACCTCTTCGTTGGCCAGAACACACTTGCAGCTCGTACACCAGTTGACGGGCATGGTAGTCTTGTAGGCCAGACCATGCTTGTACATCTGCAGGAAGATCCACTGCGTCCAGCGGTAATAATTCGGGTCGGTCGTGTCGACGACGCGGTCCCAGTCGAAACTGTAGCCGAGCATTTTGAGCTGGCGGGTGAAGTTCTCAATATTCTTCTTCGTGACGATGGCGGGGTGGATGTGGTTCTTGATGGCGAAGTTTTCCGTCGGCAGGCCGAAGGCGTCAAAGCCGATGGGGTTCAGGACGTTATAGCCCTGCATGCGCTTTTTGCGGCAGATGATATCCATGGCCGTAAACGGGCGCGGATGGCCGACGTGAAGGCCGGCGGCGGAAGGGTACGGGAATTCGATCAGGCCGTAGAACTTCGGCTTCTTATCGCCGGTGACGGCGGCATAGGGCTTCTCCTGCTCCCATTTTTCCTGCCACTTCTTCTCAATAGCTGCAAAATCGTATTTCATAACAAGCTCCTTTGTCTCGTGATTTTTTCATGATGAAAAACGCCCCTGACCATGCGGTCAGGGGCGTTCGATTACGCGGTACCACCCTGATTCGGCTGCTTTTTCAAACAGCCCTCAAGCGGCCTTTAACGCGGCCATGCGTCTGTCCCTAGTACAGTTCAGGACAGCGGCTCAGGGGTGAGAGACGTCCGATTGATCCTCCCGGCTCGCACCGATCGCCGGGTCTCTGAAAGAATCGCGCAGGGCATTCCCCTTCTCTGCCTTTTACCGGGTCATTGTACGTTTTTTTGCGGCGTTTGTCAAGCGTTTTCGCCCAGAACGGCGGAAAGATTGACCTGATGACCGTCCTGCCAGAGGCGTTCGAGGTCATAGAACTTTCTGGCCTCGGCGGTGAAGACATGGACGACGAGGCTGCCGAAGTCCATGAGCACCCACGTGCCGCCGCGATGGCCCTCCCGGGAGAGCATGGGCTCACCCGCTTCGTCCATCGCCTCTTCGACCGCGTCGCAGAGGGTCTTGACGTGAGTGGAGCTGGTGGCGGTGCAGATGAGAAAATAGTCGGCGAGGGTCGAAATGTCGGTGATGCCGATGAGGCGAATGTCCTCGCCCATTTTGGCGTCGAGCGCCTTTGCCGCAAGCGTGGCCACTTCTTTTGCACTGAGCATGGTTTTTATGTTCCTTTCTGATCTGTATCGGGTTCCTCCCAGAGCGTATCGTCCGGGAAGGGGTCTTCTATGGGGTCGGGATCTGCGGGCTCCTGCGGTGCCTCCGGGTCTCCCGGTTCCTCGGGGGTATCCTGCGGTTCGTCCGTCTGTTCCGGCTCCTCCGGTGCTTCCGGTTCCGGGTCAGGCTGCTTCTGATAGGAGTACGCCTGTTCGGGCGTGACGACGTTCAGACTGCCGGAGGCGATCGGCGCGTCGTAGGGATTAAATGCGGCGTTGACGATCTCCAGCAGCCGCCCCGCATAGAGGGGGTAATAGGATGCGCCGTTGATCATCGCGCCCTCACCCTCGGCGGTGTAGGCCTGCATGGAATCAAAATCACAGGCCAGCAGCTCCTTGCCGAACCAGACCATATTGCCGGTCGTGAGGTTGGTGGTGACGTATTCGGCGAAAATGTCCGCAAACTCCTTGAGCTTCGTCAGGCTGCTGACAGACAGGCACTGCTTGGCCAGCGCCTTTAAAAACTGCTGCTGCACCTGCGTGCGCTGGATATCCTGCGAGGCATAGCCCTTACGGAAACGGACGAGGCCCATGGCCTGCTCACCGTTCAGATGCTGCATGCCCTTTTGCAGATGAATATACAGGTTCTGCGAGGCATCTTCATAATTCATGTCCTGCGGTACGTCGAAGTCGACGCCGCCGACGAGGTCGACGGTTTTTTTGAACGCCTCCAGATCGACGAGCACATAGCCGTCGACCGGGAAGCCGAGCAGACTGTTTAATCGCGCAGCAAGGCGCTGCATGCCGTCCGCGCCGCCGCCCGCGTAGACGGAATTGATCTTCATGAGGCCCCCGTTTCCGGTCGCGACGGGCGTGTCGCGCGGGATGGACAGGAGGGCGACGGTATGGTCGTTCGCGTCCAGATGGGCGATGATGATGGTGTCGGTGCGGGTGCCGTCGCCGTCGGTGCCGCAGATGAGGATGTTATAGACGCCGTCGCGCAGAGCCTTGGGCTGCTCGGCAGGGACATCCTCGTCTTCTTCGGGCGTCTTTTCCGGTTCTTCCTCCTGCGGCGTCACAGGAACGACGGAGGGCTCCGGCGTTTCAGGCCCGGCGGCAGGCGGCTCCGGTGCAGAGACTGCCAGGCGCTCCACCGGCTTTACGAGCAGCTTCCACGCCGCAAATGCGCTGCCGGAGAGCAGCAGCACAATGGCCGCAATCAGAATCGCCGTGCGCGCGCCGCGCGGAAGGGTGCTTTTTTTCGCATGCGCCGCGTGGCGGCGATTGCCAAATAGTTTCATTCAGGGTTCCTTTCGGGTATGCAGGAGCCATTCTTTTGCGGCGAGGGAATCGGCGCAGGCGGGCTGGTTCTTTTGAGCAAGCTGCTCCAGCGTCATATCGATGCCGAGCAGGACGCCCTCGTCCAGATCGCGCCAGACGGCCTCGCGCAGGCGGTCGACGCCCGGAAAATCGCGGTTCGGCTCCATATAGTCTGCAATGTAGATGATCTTCTCCAGCGGGGTCATATTGGCCCGGCCGGTCGTATGATAGTCGATGGCGGAGACGACGGCATCGTTTTCGCCGAAGATGCGCTGGGCGGCTGCCGCGCCGGTCTTGGCGTGGAGCAGCTTCGTCTGCGCGTATTCAAGCGGCGACACGGGAAGCTGCCAATGATCGACCAGCTTCTGCTGCTGCGCCGGGGAAAGCGCCTTGGTAATATCGTGCAGGATCCCGGCGCGGGCAGCGTCCGTCTCGTCCGCGCCGTATTTTCTTGCCAGCAGCACGGCGGTATCGGACACGCCCTGCGCGTGGGCGCGGCGCTTTTCCTTGTGAAGAGACAGGCTGACGCGGCGCAGCGCTTCAAACGGCAGCGCGTGATACTCTCTGCCCACGCCGTAGAGCTTCTCCCGCCCGATCATGGCCAGCACGTCCGGGTGCAGCGCCTCGTCCGCGATGCCGAAGAACAGGAGCCGCCGGGCCTCGGTCGACGAAATTTCCAGACAGTCGTTCTGCAAAACGACGGGCCGGACGCCGAACGCGGCCTCCATTTTGGCCTGCTGGGCCAGAAGCTGTTCGGACAGTGTGCTGTCTGCGCGCACGCGGGCCATGCAGACGGGCACGGCCAGCTTTGCAATCGTTTCCGGCTCGCGCCACTGGAAAAAGGAGAGGAACATGTCGGTCCCCATGAGCAGATACAGCTCGTCCTGCGCATAGCTTTCCCGGAGTTCGCGCAGCGTATCCACGGTGTAGCTCGGGCCGGAACGGTCGAGCTCGATGCGGCTGACCTCCATGCCGGGTTCCCCCGCGATGGCAAGCTCTGTGAGCGCGAGGCGCGTTTCGCCGTCCGGCGAGCCCTCGGCCACAGCCTTGTGCGGCGGGATGGCCGCGGGGATCAGGAGAATTTTGTCCAGCCCCAGCAGCTGCCGCGCATTGCGCGCGGCGAAAATATGCCCCAGATGCGGCGGGTTGAAGCTGCCGCCGTAGATGCCGATCCTTGCCATGCCGCGTCCCTCCCCTGTCGGTTCTTTTTTTACTGCTCTTCCTTCTGCTGGCGGCTGCGCTCGATGGCGGCGGAGACCGCTTTGTCGTGGAAATACTGCTTGCGCTGCTTGCGCTGCTGCTCGGCGGCCTGCTTGCGGGCGCGGAGCCCGGCCTTGACGGGATTAAACTTGCCGGAGACCTTTTTGGCCGGCTTTTTCGCGGCAGCCTTTTTCTTCTCCTGCTCCACCTTTTCGGACTTGCGCCAGATCACGAATTTTGTGCCGACGCAGGCGACGCCCTCGGCGCCAAGCGCCTGGCATATGGCGTCGGAGGCCTCGCGGGCCGTGAGGCCGGAGGTTTCGAGGACGCGGCCCTTGACGAGCTCGTGGCTGTCGAGCAAAATAACGGCCTCGTCCAGCAGCGTGTCGGAAATGCCGCCCTTGCCGACAATGAGCGTCACGTCCAGCGTATTGGCCTGCGCGCGGAATTCGGCGCGCTCTTTACTTGTCATCATGTTCAAATTCCTCCCGATAGATTCTGCAGAATGCCTGAAGCGCCCGCGCGCGGTGGGAAATGGCGTTTTTCTCTTCGGGCGCAAGCTCGGCGTAGGTCTTGTTCCGCTCCGGCAGGAAAAATACCGGGTCGTAGCCGAAGCCGCCCGTACCCCTGGGCGCGAACAGGATCTGTCCGGGGCACTCGCCGCGCGCGACGATCTTCCGGCCGTCCGGCCAGAGGCAGGTGATGACGCAGACGAATTTCGCCGTGCGTCGCTCTGCCGGAATGTCCTTCAGATTTTCAAGCAGATAGTCAATGCGCTCCGCATCGGAGCTTTTATGGCCGTAGCGGGCGGAATACACGCCCGGCGCGCCGTCCAGCGCGTCAACCATGAGGCCGGAATCGTCGGCCAGAACGGGCAGGCCGCTGGCCTTCATAACGGCTTCCGCCTTCAGAAACGAGTTTTCTTCAAACGTTGTTCCCGTCTCGTCGACATCTACATGCAGGCCGTATTCCGATTCCAGCGCAATCTCGAAGCCGAGCTGGGATAAAATCGCGGACAGCTCGACGAGCTTGTGCCTGTTCTGGCTGGCCAGGATCACTTTCATATCAGCGCCTCCGCAAAGCTCCTCGCGTCGAAGGGCATGAGATCGTCGATCTGCTCGCCGACGCCGATGAATTTGACCGGAATGTGCAGCGCCTGCGCGACCGCAATGACAACGCCGCCCTTGGCCGTGCCGTCGAGCTTGGTCAGGACGATGCCGGTAACACCCGCACATTCCTGGAACTGCTTCGCCTGCAGGAGGCCGTTCTGGCCGGTCGTGCCGTCGAGGACAAGAAGAACCTCCTTGCTGGCCCCGGGCAGCTCACGGTCGAGGATTCGTGAAATTTTATTCAATTCGTTCATGAGGTTCTGCTTGTTGTGCAGACGGCCCGCAGTGTCGCAGATGATGACGTCGCTGCCGCGCGCTTTTGCCGCCGCAATGGCGTCAAAGACGACGGAGGCGGGATCCGCACCCTCGTGCTGGCGGATGATATCGCAGTGGGCACGCTCCGACCAGATCTCGAGCTGATCGGCAGCTGCGGCGCGGAAGGTATCGCCCGCGCACAGGAGAACCTTTTTGCCCTGATCGCGCAGCTGATGGGCAAGCTTGCCGATGGTGGTCGTCTTGCCGACGCCGTTGACGCCGATGACAAGAATGACCGACGGCTTCGTGTCCAGCTTCAGGGCCGGATCGCCGACGTTCAGCATATCGGCGAGAATGCCGCGCAGGGCCAGCTTGGCCTCGTCGACGGTCTTGATATGCTGCTCTCGCGCGGTCTGGCGCAGGCGATCCATAACGGCCTCCGTCGTGTCCATGCCGAGATCGGAGACGATGAGGCTCTCCTCGAGATCGTCATAGAACTCGTCGTCAAGCTCGCTGGCCGTGAAGACGCTGCTGATGGAGCTGGCGGTCTTGCTCAGCCCCTGCTTGAGTTTTTCAAAAAATCCCATGTATGTCGATATCCTTTCTGGATGATATTGCGGGTATTTGCCGCAGAGTTTCGTAAAAACAGGGCGTCCTGCGGGCGGACAGAGTCGTCCGCCCAAAAAATGCTGCGAATTCGCCGAAGAATTTTCACGAATCGCAGCTGCCTGCCGCAACCTCTCAGGCGCTTCGCGCCAGCTCCCCTTTCAGGGGAGCCTTGGTGGGAACGGTTATCAGGCGGTGATGCCAAGCTGCTTTGCCAGCTCGTCGAGGCTCAGGCGGAGGATTTTGGAGACGCCCTGCTCCTGCATGGTGACGCCGTAGAGCACGTCGGCCGCCTCCATAGTGCCGCGGCGGTGGGTGATGACGATGAACTGGGTCTTGTCGCTGAGGGTGTGCAGGTAATTTGCGAAGCGCTCAACGTTGCGGTCGTCCAGTGCGGCGTCGATCTCGTCGAGCATGCAGAACGGCGTGGGGCGTACCTTTAAAATCGCAAAATAGAGCGCGATGGCCACGAACGCCTTTTCGCCGCCGGACAGGAGCGTGATGGTCTTGACCTGCTTTCCGGGCGGCTGGACGCGGATCTCGATACCGCATTCAAGCGGCGCGGACTTGTCCTCGAGAACGAGCGAGGCTTTGCCGCCGCCGAACATTTCCGCGAATGTTTTGCCGAAATACTCGTCGATGCGGGCAAATTCCCGCACAAAAATCTCGGTCATTTCCGTCGTGATGGAGGCGACGATGTTTTCCAGCTCGGATTTTGCATGCTGCACGTCGTCGCGTTGGGCGGTCAGGTACTCATAGCGCTCAGACACGCGGGCATATTCGTCGATCGCGCCGAGGTTCGGCGTGCCAAGGGCGGAAATTTTCCGGCGCACGTCCGTGATGCGCTTGTTTGCCGCCGTCAGGCTTTCGATCTCGACCGTCTCCTTTTCCGCTGTGCCGGGGGTCAGCTCGTAAGAATCCCAGAGCTTGTCGACGATCTGCTTTTCCTCGAGCTCGCTGGTGGCCTTTTTTTGTTCGAGGCGGGCCGTTTCGCGTTCGAGCTGCAAAATGGACTGATTTTTTTCCTGCGCCTGCTTTTCGGTCTGGCTGCGTTTGGCTTCCAGCTGGGCGCGCTCGTCGACGGCCTCCTTCAGGGTCTGCCGCGCCTCGTCAAGCTGCTTGCCGGAGGCCGTCAGGCCGTCTGTTTTCTCCCGGATCTGCGCTTCAAGCGCGGAGATCTGCGATTCGTATTCATGGATCAGTCCCGTCTTCTGCGTCACGTCGCCCTGCATGGCTTCGCTGAGTGTTTGCAGCTGTGCGATGGTGCTTTCAGAAGCGGTGCGCGCGGCCTCGATGGACGCGGCGTCCATGCGCAGGGCCGTGATCTTGTCCGTGAGCTGCTGCTGCTGCTCTGTGAGGGCGGTCTGCCTGCCGGTCAGCTCCGTCTCCTGCGCGCGCAGCGCGTCCTGCGCGTCGGTCTGCTGGCGGAGCTGGGCTTTGAGCGTCTGGAGCTTCCCTTCCTCGCCGCCGGTACGGCTGGTCAGGTGCGCAAGCTCCTTTTCGATATTTTCCAGATTTTCTGTGACCGCAGCGGCCAGAAGCTGCACCTGCTTGTGCTCCTCCGTGCGGCGCAGGACCTCGTCCTCCGCCTCGCGGAGCTGGCCGCGGACGGCGGTAAGCTCAAACTCGGTCTTCGCGGCGGAGGAAGCGGCCTCGGCGGTCTGCGCTTTGAGCGTTTCTACACTTTGCGCAAGCGCTTTGCGCTCTTCTGCAAGTCTGGCGAGCGTATTGGCGCGGGTCAGAACGCCCGCGCTCTTCGCCGCGGAGCCGCCGGTCATGCTGCCGCCCGCGTTCATGACCTGTCCGTCGAGCGTGACGATGCGCACGCGGTTGGCGCAGGCACGGGCCATGCGCACGGCGTTATCGAGCGTATCGCAGATCACGGTGCGGCCAAGAGCGTTTTCGATGACAGCGCGGTAGCGTTCGTCGCATGAGACGAGGCCGGAGGCAACGGAAACGAAGCCCGGCTGGCGCTGGCAGACGGTATCCTGAAAGGTCTGCGGTTTCATTGTAGTAAGCGGAAGGAAGGTCGCGCGGCCGCCGTCGCGGCGCTTGAGCATCTGGATGGCGGTCTTGCCGTCTTCCTCGGAGGAGACGACGATATTCTGCATGGCAGCGCCGAGCGCTGTCTCGATGGCGGTGGTATAGCGGTCCTCCACGCGGATGAGCTTGGACACGGGCCCATGGATGCCGCGGAGCTTTCCGGCGGCGGCGTCCTGCATGACGAGGCGGACGGCCTTGGAAAAGCCCTCGTATTCGCGCTCCATCTCCTGCAGCATGCGGATCTTGGAATCGAGCGTATCGAGCTGGACGCCGGCGGCGTTCAGCTGCTTTTGCAGGCCGTCGCGCTTGTCCTGACGCGCTTTCAGGCGGAGCTCATAGCCCGCGATGGTGTTTTTCGCGCTCTGCGCATCGTCCTGCGCCTGCTCCAGACTTTTTTTGCAGGTGCGCTGCTGTTCCTCGATCTGTGCCTGCCGGCCTTTTGCGGCAGTCCGATCCTCCTCCAGCGTCTGCCTGCGGGAGAGGACTTCCTCCATGGACGCCTCCATGGAGGCGATCTGCGCGGTCACGGAGGCGCTCTGTGACTGCAGAAGCGCCTGCTGGGCGCGGATGGAGACGAGCTGCTGTCCGGCTTCGCCGGTCTGCTCCGCAAGGGTCTGCGCCTCCTGCTGGACGGCGGCAAGCGATTCATTCGCGGCGGCCAGCGCGCGGGTATTATCTTCGATCTTCTGCCGCTCTGATTCGATCTGACCGGCAATGCCGCCGCTGCGGGTCTGCTGGTCCTGCAGCTCCTGCCGGATGCGGTCGATATTCGTCTGGTGGTGCTGGATCTCCGAGCGCAGGAGCGTGATTTCATTCTGCGCCTGCTGGCGCTCCGCTTCCATCTGGCTGATGTGCTCGCGCTGCTGGTCGAGCTGGAGCGTCTGGTGGTTGTATTGCAGGCTGAGCTGCTCGGCCTTGCTGTAGAGCGCGGTCAGCTCGTCGTGCGCCTGCTCGAGAATGAAAGCGGCGGAGGCGTAGTCCGTCTCGGCCTTGCGGGCGCTTTCAGCGATCTTTTTGAGGTTTTCCAGCCAGATCGTAACCTCGAGGCCTTTGAGCTCGGTGCGGAAGGTCAGGTATTTCTGCGCCTTCTCCGCCTGCTCGCGCAGAGGACCGACCTGAAGCTCCAGCTCGGAGATTTTGTCACCGATGCGCAGCAGATTATCCTCTGTGTTGGCGAGGCGGCGCTCGGTGTCCTCCTTGCGGTGGCGGAATTTGGAGATGCCGGCGGCCTCTTCGAAGATCTCGCGCCGGTCGGTCGATTTGAGGGCGAGGATCTCGTCGATGCGGCCCTGCCCGATATTGGAATAGCCCTCGCGTCCGAGGCCGGTGTCCATGAACAGCTCGTTGATGTCCTTGAGGCGGGCAAGCTGCTTGTTGATATAGTATTCGCTCTCGCCGGAGCGAAAATAGCGGCGGGTAATCATGACCTCGGGCGTCTCGATGCGAAGACTGGCGTCGGAATTGTCGAGCACGAGCGTCGCCTCGGCATAGCCGACTGCGGGACGCTTGGCCGTGCCGCCGAAAATGACGTCCTCCATCTTCGCGCCGCGCAGCGCGCGGGTGCTCTGCTCGCCGAGCACCCAGCTGATGGCGTCGGATATATTCGATTTTCCGCTGCCGTTCGGGCCAACGATGGCGGTACAATCGCTGCCGAACTGCAAAAGCGTCTTATCCGGGAAGGACTTGAAGCCCTGGATCTCCAAAGATTTCAGATACACGCGGATACCTCTCCAATTTATTCTATCTTGATAGTTTATCATTTTTCCTTTGGAAATGCAATCCCGGAATCGTTTTTGGTCGTTGATGCCTGTTCTGTCGGCCCGGTCGATCACCGCAGATTTTCCGAATAATTGGCTTCTGTTCACCGTTGTTACAGGAATATTCGGCTAATCTGTATTGTTTGTGGTCAATGACACATTTGGCAATGTAAGAACTCATATTAGAAGTTTGCAGCTGCCTGCCGCGACCTCTCAGGCGCTGCGCGCCGGCTTCCCTGAAAGGGGAGCCTTTTGGGGCCAGACGCGCAAACGCGCGTACCGGGGTTGCCGGTACGCGCGTTTTTTGAAACTGGAATGGCTTAGCCGATGCCGCCGAGGGCTGCGCCTGCTACAAGCGCTACGATGCAGAGGATGCAGTAGACATACTTGGCAAGCGGATAGAACCAGCCGCCGATGGGCTTCTGGAGGCCGTTGTTGACTTCGTCGAGGACGAATTTCTTACCGGCGACCCAGAAGAACATGATACCGGCCAGCAGAGCGCCGAGCGGGCAGATGTAGATCGAGATGACGTCCATCCACTCGGAGGTGATCTTCTGGATGAGGATCGCGATCACGCAGCCAATGACAAGGATGATGGCAGTAGCCGGAACGCGCTTCAGCTTCAGGTTATCCTGCAGGGTCGCAACGGGTGCTTCATATAGGTTGATGATGGAGCTGAGGCCGGCGAACAGGACGCAGACGAAGAAGATGATACCGATGATCCGGCCGCCGGGCATACCGTTGAGAACATTGACCAGCCAGACGAACATGAGGCCGGGGCCGCCGCTCTCCAGCGGAGCGCCGCCCGCTGCCATGGCGGGGATGATAACGAACGCAGCAAGCAGAGCAGCCAGCGTGTCGAAAATCGCAACGTTTCTGGCGGAGCCAGGCAGGTTTTCATTCTTGGGCAGATAGGAGCCATAGATGACGGAGCCGTTGCCCGCGACGGACAGGGAGAAGAACGCCTGACCGAACGCGAAGATCCAGACCATGGGGTTCGCAAGGCCCTTGGGATTGAGCGTGAAGATGTACTTGTAGCCTGCACTTGCACCCGGCAGGAACGCGATGTAGATGCCAAGGCCCACGAACAGGAAGAACAGAACCGGCATCATGACCTTGTTGGCCTTCTCAATGCCGCCGGAGACACCCATCGCCATGATGGCGAACGAGGCAACGATTGCAACGATGATCCACGGCAGGTTGCTGACCGCGACGATGCCGAAGTGACCGTCGATGGCCGCCATATCCTGGCCCATGGCGTGCATATCGCCGGTGATGGCGATCGCGGTGTACTTGAAGATCCAGCCCATAACGACGGTGTAGCCAATGGCCAGCGCCATGGAGCCGAGGACCGGGATGAAGCCGATGGCTTCGCCGATCTTGCGGTTGCCGCGCAGCTCGGTGCACTTGCCAAACGCGCCGATGGGGCCTGCGCCGGTGGCACGGCCGAGCGCGAACTCACCGATAACGCCGGTGGAGCCGATGAGGATGACGCAGATGAAGTACGGGATCAGGAATGTCATGCCGCCCCAAAGGGAGACCATAATGGGGAAACGCCAGATGTTGCCCATGCCGACGGCGGAACCGATGCAGGCCAGAATAAAGCCCCATTTGGATTTAAAGCCGTCGCGC
>CADBOK010000012.1 GCA_902796245.1 Oscillospiraceae bacterium
GAATTATGAGACGGCCAGCGTCAAATTTCACCCCGGTGTCAACCTGATCGTCGGCGAAAACGCGCAGGGAAAGACCAATCTGCTGGAATCCGTCTTCTATCTCTCCACCGGAAAAAGCTTCCGTACCGCCCGCAATCAGGAGCTTATCCGCTTCGGCGCGGACTTTACAGACCTGAATTGCAGTCTGTTTTCAGGCGGCCGGGAACAGAGTCTTCGCGCCGTGCTGTTTTCCGGGCGAAAGCCGCGGCAGCTCTACATCGGCGGCGTGAAGCAGCGGTCTGCCGCCGGACTTTCCGGCGTTTTAACGACTGTTCTGTTCTGCCCGGACGATCTGCTGATTTTAAAAAGCGGGTCTGCCGGGAGACGGAAAATTCTCGATACCGCCCTCTGCCAGCTCCGGCCCGGCTATGCACAGGCGCTGGCGGAATATCAGAAGCTGTACGACAGCAAATCAAGGATTTTGAAGGACTATCACGACGCCCCTTCCCTGCTGGAGCCGCTGCCGGAATTCAACTACCGCATGGCGCAGGTCGGCGCGGTCGTGATTTCCTACCGGGCAAAATTCCTGCGGGAGCTGTCCCGGCAGGCGCAGCTGTACCACACGGAGTTTTCCGGCGGCCGCGAGGCGCTTTCCCTCGTCTATCAGACCGTCTCGACCGTGACAGACCCGTTTGCCGACAAAAAAACGATTTTTCAGCAGCTGCTCGATCACCAGCAGGCACATTACCGCGCCGAGCTCGATTCCGGCCAGTGTCTGTCCGGCCCGCACAAGGACGATTTCGAAACGCTCCTCGGCGAGCGCTCCGTAAAGGCCTACGGTTCGCAGGGACAGACCCGCACGGCGGCCATCAGCCTGAAGCTGGCCGAGCGCGAGCTATTCCGCGCCGACACCGGCGAAGAGCCGGTTCTGCTGCTCGACGACGTGCTGTCCGAGCTGGACGCGCGGCGGCAGGATTTCGTGCTCAACCAGATCCGCTCCGGTCAGGTGCTTATCACCTGCTGTGAGCCGGAGCGCATCACGAATATCGGCAAGCGCATCTTTGTCGAGGGCGGCCAAATCCGGGAGGAATCGTCATGTATCTGAATATCGGCGGCGATTTCTCCGTCCGGTCGGAATCCGTCGTGGGCATATTTGATCTGGACAACACCAGCAGCTCCAAATGGACGCGGAAATTTCTCGCGGAGGCGCAGAAGGCCGGCGCCGTCGTCGAAGCGACGGACGAGCTGCCGAAATCCTTTCTGGTCGTCAGCGAATACGGAGAAAGCCGCGTCATTCTGACAAAATATAACGCCGCCGTCCTGCTCAAGCGCATGCAGGACGCGCAGCGCACCCCGAGCCCTGTTAAAGGAGAAGCAATATGACAGAAGAAATCAAGGATATCATCGAGGCCGAACACGAATACAACGCCAGTCAGATCCAGGTTCTGGAGGGGCTGGAGGCCGTCAGAAAGCGGCCCGGCATGTATATCGGCTCGACCAGCAGCTCAGGCCTGCATCATCTGGTCTATGAGATCGTAGACAACGCGATCGACGAGGCGCTGGCCGGATACTGCAAGCACGTCGTTGTAACCATCAACGAGGGCAACACCATCACCGTCACCGACGACGGCCGCGGTATCCCCGTCGATATTCAGGCCCAGACCGGCAAGCCCGCGCTCGAGGTCGTCTATACCGTTCTGCACGCAGGCGGCAAATTCGGCGGCGGGGGCTATAAGGTCTCCGGCGGTCTGCACGGCGTGGGCGCGTCGGTCGTCAACGCGCTGTCCGAGTGGCTGGAGGTCGAGGTCAGCAAGGACGGGAACATTTATCAGATGAAATTCTCCCGCGGCCATATCACCCAGGAAATGCGCGTCATCGGCACCACGGACCAGCACGGCACAAAGGTCACCTTCAAACCCGATCCCGAGATGTTCGACACGCTGGAATATGACTACGAAACGCTCCATACCCGCATGCGCGAACAGGCGTTTCTGAACGCCGGCCTGCACATCACCATCCGCGACGAGCGCATCGAGTCCGCCGACAAGCCCGAAAAAGAGCGCATGGACTCCATGTGCTACGAGGGCGGCATCCGCGAATTTGTCCGCTGGTACAACCGCCACAAGACGCCCATCCATGAGCAGGTCATCTACATGTCCGGCTCCAAGGGCGACGACACGGCGGAGGTCGCGCTGCAGTATAACGACTCGTTCAACTCCAACATCGTTTCCTTCGCGAACGATATCCACACTCCCGAGGGCGGCATGCACGAGGAGGGCTTCAAGCGCGGGCTGACGAACGTGCTCAACGCCTACGGCGTCAAAAAGGGCTATATCAAGGGCGACGACAAGGTCACCGGCGACGACGTGCGCGAGGGCTTAACCGCCATCGTCTCCGTCAAGCTGACCGAGGCGCAGTTTGAGGGCCAGACAAAAGCCAAGCTCGGCAACGCCTCCATGCGCACGCTCGTCAGCAACATCGTCACGCAGCAGCTGACGGAATTTTTAGAGGAAAACCCCGCCGTCGGCAAGCTCATTCTCGACAAGGCCATGATGGCCA
>CADBOK010000013.1 GCA_902796245.1 Oscillospiraceae bacterium
CATGGACGTGTTTTTGCCCGCAGCACAGCTGGATAAAAAAATCAGAACCAGCAGGGCGGCAAGCAGAATTACAAGTTGGCGATCCTTTTTCATAGTGTAATCTCCTTTCGTTTGTCGCTCTGTTTATATAGACGGGAAAACAGAGGCTCCGTTGCAGGATTTGTTCCGGAACTTCGGCTTCTCTCCCCTATTTTGAGTATATCTGATTCAGTTTCGTTTGACAGGAGGGGAAAAACGGCAGGAAATCTGCTGCCAAAAACTGCAATTACTGGAATGTTGACAGCCGATATATTTTGCGATACAATTCATATATCTGCTCATGGATAAGGGCGGAAAGTCCGGATTTTTCATGGCAGACGATGAAATTGAACGATATGAGGGCAGGCGGAAGCAAGATGCAGTACCGAAACACACGGCAGCGTAAAATTGTTCTGGAAGCGGTACAGGAACACCATGACCATCCGAGCGCAGACCAGCTCTATCTGGAGATCCGTGCAAAAGACCCGAGAATCAGCCGCGGAACAGTTTATCGGAATCTGAATATCCTTTCTGAGGAGGGGCAGATCACGCATGTAAAGGTCCCCGGAGCGGATCGGTATGACTGCAGGACAGACTTTCACTATCACCTGATCTGCACGGGCTGCGGCGCAGTCTGCGATGCTCCGTTTTCATACGACCCAACGCCGGACAAAACGCTTGCGGCGGAATCCGGGTATCGGATCACGCGGCACAGATTGATCTTCGAAGGCGTCTGCCCGGCGTGTCAGAAGGCTGAGCGTGAGAAATAAGCGCTGCACAGAAACTTGGAACGTGCAGGATTTGAGCGGGATCCGCTCAAATCCTGCACGTTTTTGTTGAGGTATGCGTAGCAGTGTTAAATTAAACTGAGACTTCATATTATTAACATTGCGGATCTGCCGATTTTCCTGTATAATATAAAAACAGAAAACACAGCATGACAGGAAAAATATTTGTTGAAAGGAGGCGCAGCATATGATTTTGGGGATTTTGCGTGAGACGAAGAAGGGCGAAAACCGAGTGATCTGTACGCCGAAAGAGGTGGAGACCATCACGGCCGCAGGACACACCGTTTATGCGCAGCGCGGCTGCGGAGAACGAGCCGGTTTTTCGGATGAAGCGTATGCATCTGCGGGGGCGCTTCTGACAGACTCTGTGCAGGAACTGTTCAAAGTCTGCGATATGGTTGCCAAGGTCAAGAAGTTTACTGTGTTGCAAATATTCCGGGCGCGGTCGCACAATCTGCGTCTGTTGCCTACGCAGCGCAGATGCTGCCGCTGATCCTGCACCTGCTGAATGACGGCGAGGAGGAGACCTGCATCCGCGACGGCTATTACCGGCGGGCGCTGACAATCTACCGGGGGCTTCTGACACATGAGGAAACGAGCGCCGTACAGGGAAAACCCTGGGTTCGCCCGGAAGAGGCGCTTGGAATCTCCGGTTTCCGACTTGACCCTGCACCGCTGGCGTCGGATACGCGCTCGACCCATTTTATTCCTGGGCAGAAGACGGCGGAGCCCAAACTGAACACAGTTCATAAGGATGATACAAAGATCTATACCGAGCAAAACGTACAGGCTGAATAAAAAACGAGCAGCGGCGCAAAACAACGCCGCTGCTCCGGCGCGTATTAGGGCTGCCTCCGGCTTTTGAAATGGGATATATCAAATTACAAATAGACGGTCCGCAAAAGAAGAATGAACGGTTTGATAAGAGTTTATCGATAAGCATTGACCGGTATCCGGCGGATATGCTATGATTCTTTTGGATTAAAAATTGCTATTTATATCAAAAAAAGAATAGAAAAGAGCAGAAAAGCAGAAGGAGTGAGCCAGCCTTGAGCAGATTGGATATCAAAACCGCAAGCAAGGCCCAAACGGTCGTTGACCGCCTCTACAAGGACATGGAACGCAGGATCGCGTCCAGCCCCCCGGGCCTGTGTCCGATCGATATGTCGCTGACATTTTTGCAGCTGTGCCACGCGCAGTCGTGCGGCAAATGCGTGCCCTGCCGCATTGGGCTCGGCCAGCTTGCCGCGCTGATGGGGCAGGTGCTCGACGGAACTGGCACAATGCTGACTATCGACACCATCGAAAAAACGGCGCGGGCCATCGTCGCCTCTGCCGACTGCGCCATCGGGCGCGACGCGGCGCAGCTGGTTCTGAGCGGCTTTGAGGGCTTCCGGGACGACTATGTGAACCATGTCCAGCATCACCGGTGCCTCGCGTCGCTGCAGAACCCCGTGCCCTGCGTTTCGCTCTGTCCTGCGGGCGTGGACGTGCCGGGCTATGTTGCGCTGGTGCGCGAGGGGCGGTACGCGGACGCCGTGCGCCTGATCCGCAAGGATAATCCCATGCCGACGGCCTGCGCGTATATCTGCGAGCATCCGTGCGAGGCGCGCTGCCGCCGCAATATGGTCGACGCGCCCATCAACATCCGGGGCCTCAAGCGCTATGCAGTCGACCACGCAGGGGATGTTCCGAATCCTGCCTGTGAGAAGTCGACCGGCAAGCGCGTCGCCATCATCGGCGGAGGCCCGAGCGGCCTTTCCTGCGCTTATTATCTGCGCCTCATGGGACACGGCGTGACGATCTTTGAAGAAAAGAAGCAGCTCGGCGGCATGCTTCGCTACGGCATTCCCGCCTACCGCTTCCCACGTGAAAAGCTTGACGCGGAGATCGAGTCCATTTTGTCCACCGGCGTTGAGGTACATACCGGCGTGACAATCGGAAAGGACATTTCCTTTGAGCAGCTCCACAAGGACTACGACTGCCTGTATGTCGCCATCGGCGCACATACCGATAAGAAGACCGGCATCCCGGGCGAGGACAGCAAGAACGTCATGTCCGCCGTCGAGATGCTGCGTGCTATCGGTGATGATGTGATGCCGGACTTCACCGGCAAGCATGTCGTGGTCATCGGCGGCGGCAACGTGGCGATGGACGTGACGAGAAGCTCCGTGCGTCTGGGAGCTGCCAGCGTCACCTGCGTCTATCGCCGCAGAATTGTGGACATGACCGCCCTTCCCGACGAGGTGCAGGGCGCAATTGCCGAGGGCGCGGAGATCCGCGAGCTTTCTGCGCCGGTGCGCATCGAGGCAAACGAAGCGGGCGAGGCCGCCGCCCTCTGGGTGCAGCTGCAGATCATCGGCCTTGCCGACAAGACCGGCAGACCCCGCCCGGACGCGGCAGACCTTCCCGAAGTGCGCATCCCGGCAGATATCATCGTCGTGGCCATTGGGCAGGGCGTGGAGATCGCGGGTTTTGAGCAGGCCGGTATCCCCATTAAAAGGGGAACGTTTATGGCCGAAAGCTCCAGCCAGATCGACAACATGGAAAACGTCTTTGCCGGCGGTGACTGCGTGACCGGCCCGGCCACCGCCATCCGCGCCATCGCGGCAGGCAAGGTCGCGGCGGCCAATATCGACGAGCAGCTCGGCTTCCACCATGAGATCCGTACCGATGTGGAGATCCCTGCGCCGCATCTGGACGTCTGTCCCGCACGCGGGCGCGTCAACACGAAGGAGCGCGAGGCAGCCCAGCGCAAATGCGATTTTGAAGACATCGAATGCGGCATGACGCATGAGGAGGCCTGCGCGGAAAGCGGCCGCTGCCTGCGCTGCGACCACTTCGGCTATGGCATCTTCAAGGGAGGGAGGATCGAACGATGGTAAGCTTGATCATTAACGGCAAACCCGTCTGCGTGCCGGAGGGGACCAGCATTCTGGAAGCGGCACGCACGGTGAATATTGAAATTCCGACGCTCTGCTATCTCAAGGATCTCAACGAGATCGGCGCCTGCCGCATCTGCATGGTCGAGGTCGAGGGACAGGAGACGCTTGTTGCCGCATGCGACAACAAGGTGCATGCGGGCATGGTCATCCACACGAACTCCCAGAAGGTGCGCATGACGCGGCGCGTCAATCTCCAGCTTCTTCTCAGCCAGCACGAGGTAAACTGCGTCAAGTGTACGCGCAGCGGCAACTGCAAGCTGCAGAAGCTCGCCAATGACTATAATCTGCTCGGTGCGCCCTATCAGAAAAAACTGCGTCCGGCGCCGGTCGACTACTCCGCACCCATTTTGCGCTTTGAAAACCGCTGCGTCAAGTGCATGCGCTGCGTGCAGGTGTGCGATAAGGTGCAGGGCGTGCATATCTGGGATCTGGTCGGCACCGGCTCCCGGACGACCGTCGGCACGGCAAAGGCGGACAGCCTTTCCCAGTCCCTCTGCACCTATTGCGGCCAGTGTGTGACACACTGTCCGGTCGGCGCATTGGAGGAGCGCGACGATACCGACCACGTCTACCGCATGCTCGCCGATCCCACCCTCACGACCGTCGTACAGGTTGCACCTGCCGTCCGCGCGGCGTGGACAGAGTATTTTGGCCTTGCACCCGAGCGGGCCGCGCCGGGCGTTCTGGCCTCTGCACTGCGGGAGCTGGGCTTTGATTATGTATTCGACACCAATTTCAGCGCCGACCTCACCATCATGGAAGAGGGCAGCGAGTTTATCGAGCGCTTTAC
>CADBOK010000014.1 GCA_902796245.1 Oscillospiraceae bacterium
CAAGTACCGCTGGGCGCTGGAGCGTCTGGAGGAGATCAAGGGCCAGCGCATCGACACGCTGAACATTGTCGGCGGCGGCTGCCAGAATAAGCTGCTCAACCAGTTTGCAGCCGACTCCCTCAACCGTCCTGTCATCACCGGCCCGGTCGAGGGCGCGGCCATCGGCAATCTGCTCGCGCAGGCGATGGCGCTGGGCGATATCCGGACGATGGACGAGCTGCGCGCTGTCGTGCGCCGCTCCGAGGCCGTCAATACCTACGAGCCGCACCACACGCCCGAATGGGAAGCCGCGTATCAGAAGCTGCTGTCGTTCGGCAAATAAACTGCACAAAACGCCGGAAGCCGGAGCTTCCGGCGTTTTGAAAAAGGAGGATCCGTATGGAAATTCAAGAGCTTGTCCGCGCGCAGCGGGCGTATTTCCTCTCTGGCGCAACGCGGTCTTATACATTCCGGATGGAGCAGCTGAAAAAATTACAGCAGGCGCTGCGGGCAAACGAGGTTCTTCTGGAACAGGCCATGTATCAGGACTTCCGCAAGGCTCCGATGGAGGTCTACATGTGCGAGACGGGCATGGTACTCGAAGAGGTGCGCTTTCATCTGAAGCACCTGAAAAGCTGGATGCGCGAGCGCTCCGTCCCGACGCCGCTCGCGCAGTTTCACGCGAAGAGCTTCGTCTCACCGGAGCCGTATGGCGTTGCGCTGATTATCTCGCCCTGGAATTACCCCGTCCAGCTCTGCCTGTCTCCGCTGGTCGGCGCGATCTCCGGCGGCAACTGCGCCGTCGTAAAGCCATCTGCCTACGCCCCCGCGACGAGCGCGGCCATCGCGAAGCTCATCGCGGATAATTTTGACCCGCGCTATATTGCCGCCGTCGAGGGCGGGCGCGCGGAAAACAGCGCGCTGCTGTCGCAGCGCTTTGACACCATTTTCTTCACCGGCAGCGTCGCCGTCGGAAAGGTCGTGATGGAGGCTGCGGCAAAGCACCTCACGCCCGTCACGCTCGAGCTCGGCGGCAAGAGCCCCGTCATCGTGGACAAAACCGCCGATGTGAAGCTCGCCGCGCGGCGCATCGCGTTCGGCAAGGTCCTGAATGCCGGGCAGACCTGCGTGGAGCCGGACTATCTGCTGATCGAGCGGCCGGCCAAGGCTGCGTTCATCGAGGCATACAAACAGGCGCTGCGGGAATTCTTCCCGGACGGCACGATGGACGAAATGCCCGTGATCGTGTCGGAAAAGCACTTTGCCCGCGTGACAAAGCTGCTGGAGGGCCAGACAGCTGTGGCTGGCGGGGAATTCGACGAGAAAACGCGCTTCGTCGCGCCCACGCTGCTGGACGGCGTCTCGCCGGACAGCCCCGTCATGCAGGAAGAAATTTTCGGGCCGATTTTGCCCATGCTGGAATTTGACCGGCTGGACGAGGCCATCGATTTCATCCGCAGCCGGGAAAAGCCGCTGGCGCTGTATCTGTTCACATCGGACAAGCAGGCCGAGCGGCGCGTGCTGGATACCTGCTCCTTCGGCGGCGGCTGCATCAACGACACGATCATCCATCTTGCCACCACGCACATGCCCTTCGGCGGCGTAGGAAACAGCGGCATGGGCAGTTATCACGGCAAAAAGAGCTTCGACACGTTCACGCATGCGCGCAGCATCGTCAAAAAATCCACCTGGCTCGATCTTCCGATGCGGTATCACCCGTATTCGGAGAAAAAGCTTGGACTGGTAAAAAATTTTATGAAATAATTGCGCACGCACCAACGGCTCCCCTTTGAACAAAGGGGAGCTGTCAGCGAAGCTGACTGAGGGGATTATACTCCTGCAAGTTACAGAGCACTCCGGACTTTGCAGCATCCGAATCCCCTCAGGCCCTTTGGGCCAGCTCCCCCTGTGCCCAAGGGGAGCCTTTTTTGCTGCTGCAAAAATGCAAATTATTTTCAAAATCCTCTTGACAAACAGGCTTCTCCTCGTTATACTATAACCGTAATGATAATTATTATCAATATTGATTCAGCAAGGAGTCCTGCCTATGTCCACTGTTCGCAGGCACAGCCATAAGCGCGACGCGATCCTCGAATGTCTGCGCTGCACGACGAGCCACCCGACGGCGGAATGGGTCTACACCCAGCTCAAGCCCACCATCCCCGATCTGTCGCTCGCAACCGTCTATCGGAATTTCGCCATGTTCAAGGCCGAGGGCACAATCGATTCCGTCGGCGTCTACGACGGGCTTGAACGCTTTGACTTCCGCACCGACCCGCACGCGCACTTCATCTGCCGTGTCTGCGGCGCGGTCAGTGATATCAACTGGCTCGAGCTCCCCGACGATACCCTTTCCGAAGTCGAACGGCAAACCGGCTCAAGGGTCGAAGGCTGCCGCATTGCCATCACCGGCGTCTGCGCTGACTGTGTAAAAAAGGACGCGCACTGAACTTTATTTATTCACATTTTTTTATTATCAAAATTATAAAATGGAGGAATTTATCATGAAGAAATTTGTTTGCAAGGTCTGCGGTTACATTTACGAAGGCGAAGCTGCCCCGGCGGAATGCCCCGTCTGTCATGCCAAGAGCAACATGTTCGAAGAGGTCAAGGGTGAGCTGACCCTGGCTGCCGAGCATGAGTACGGCATCTACGCCAAGACCGTCAAGAATAACCCCGACATCTCCGAGGCTGACAAGAAGTATATCTTCGACCAGCTCAAGGCCAACTTCAACGGCGAATGCTCCGAGGTCGGCATGTACCTGTGCATGGCCCGCATCGCCCACCGCGAGGGCTATCCCGAGATCGGCCTGTACTGGGAAAAGGCC
>CADBOK010000015.1 GCA_902796245.1 Oscillospiraceae bacterium
AAAGCGGATATGGCTGGTAGGGGCGGGGCTCTGCTCCGCCCGATGGGACGCTGAAAATTTCTGCTGCATTCTGTGGGGGGCGATGCCGGACACAGCCGTTCGCGACAAAGGCGCGTTACGGATGTGGGTCTGCCGCTTGCCGGTATACATCGGCTCGCCGGAAAGTTACGTATTCGCCGCAGATTTTCGCAAAACCGGTGCATCCTGCGGGCGGACAGAGTCGTCCACCCCTACAGGGAGCGCAAAGGGTTGTTGTAGGGGCCGACGACTCTGTCGGCCCGTTGGGAAGTTACGAGTTCGCCAAAGATTACCGTAAAATCGGTGCATTTCGCCGGGCGGAGCAGAGCCCCGCCCCTACCACGGTTGTGCATATGTTGGGATGCTCCGAAATCTGTAACGTTTGAGCTCCCTCGGGCATTACTGTGGTTTTCCCGGTTGACGGCCTGCATCGCGGCGAGTACAATGGAAGAAAAACACGAAGGAGCGACTGCAATGGACGTGACGCGGATTCCGAAGATTGAGCTGCATTTGCATCTGGACGGCGCGGTGCCGCCGGAGACGATGTGGCGCATGGCACAGGAAAAGCATGTAACGCTGCCGGTAGACACGCTGGATGAATTTTACGCATGGCTGGTCAGGACGGCGGACTGCCGCGATGTGAATACATATCTGGCCCGGTTTGAGCTGCCTTTGCAGCTCATGCAGGACGCGCCATCGATCACGCGCATCACCTATGACGTGCTTGCACGCCTCGCGCGGCAGGGGCATGTGTATGACGAGGTCCGGTTTGCGCCGCAGCTGCACACGCGCGCCGGACTGTGGCAGCGGGACGCGATCGAAGCCGTGCTGGCAGGGCGCGAACAGGCCCTGCGCGATTTCCCGGATTACCGCTGCGGGATTCTCCTGTGCTGCATGTGCATCGGGCCGGATACGGCCAATCTGGCGGAAAATCTCGAGACGGTGCGCCTGACGCGGGACTATCTCGGCTCCGGCGTCGTGGGCATGGATCTGGCGGGCGCGGAGGGAATCGTTCCGCTGCGGAACTTCCGTCCGCTCTTCGATCTGGCGCGGGAGCTGAACCTGCCGTTTACGTGCCACGCGGGCGACTCGCAGGGGCCGGACACCGTGCGGGACGCGCTGGACTTTGGCGCAAAGCGCATCGGGCATGGACACCATATTTTTGACGATCCCTCGCTCTGGCCGCGCGCAATCGAAGCCGGCGTCACGCTGGAGATCTGTCCGACAAGCAATATCCAGTGCAAAACGCAGCCGTCCTATGCCCTGCATCCGGCAAAAAAGCTGCTGGACGCGGGCCTTCGCGTGTGCATCAGCACCGACAACATGACGCTTGCCGCCGTGACGCTCGAGGACGAGTACCGGCACTGCATCGCGGACATGGGATTTGCGCCGGACGATCTGCGGACGATGGCCCGCTTCGCGCTGGACGCCGCGTTTTTGCCGGACGCGGACAGGCAGGCACTGGCTGGAAAAATTTAATTTGAAACGAATATTCGAATATTTCTTGACGCATCCGCCTTCCATGTGGTAAACTACTGCCGCAGGGAGGCGGATGCAATATGCTGAGCGAACAGGAGCTGCTGGAGATGGAACGGCCGGTTTCCGCGCGCCACGCGCCGATGCGGCGGTGTGACCGCGCGGCACAGTTTGCGCCGTTCGCCGCGCTGAGCGGCTTCGGCGATGCGGTGCGGGAGGCCGGACGGCTGACGCAGGCGCGGATCGAATTGACCGAGAGCGAATGCGAGGCGCTGAACGACGCGCTTGTGCGCCTCGCGGCCCGGCTTCCGGAGCAGCCGGAGATGCGCATCACCTATTTTCAGCCCGACGCCCGAAAAACCGGCGGCGTCTACCGCACGGTTTCCGTCCGCGTCCGCAGGCTGGACGCGGACGCGCAGATCCTGGTTCTGACAGACGGAACCAGGATCCCGTTTGACGCGCTTGTCCGCCTCGACTGAGGGCAGACATGCCCTAAATATTACAAATTGTTTCTGCAAGTTCACATAATCACAAAAAGGACGCATTTTGATGGAGAAAACGGCCAGAACATGTTCAAAATAAGCAAAACTGTCCATTGACGAATGTGGCGGAATCCGCTATGATGGTAACGCTGGGATAGCTGTTGCGATTTCCCAGAAGGAGGAACTATGAAAAAGCTGATTTTCGTGCTGGCCGCGGCACTGGCGCTTACGCTGCTGTGCAGCTGCGCGAAGCCGGCCCCCGAGGTGCCCGTACAGGCTGACCCGGAGCCCGAGACGCCCGCCGCCGTGCATGTCACAACCTTTACTGCGGAGATTCTTTCTTCCGGCAGCGATACGCTGTCGGTCCGTCCCACGGACGAAGACACGGCGTTTGGCGGGACGGACACCGTCGCCGTCACGCTGGCTGACGGGCTTGTTCCCACCGGCGCGGACGGCTGGCCCATCTCCGTGTCCGAGCTGACGCAGGAGCTTCAGGTGGATATCACGTATCTCGGCGACGTCGCAGAATCCGACCCGCCGCAGGTGCTGGCTGTCGCCATCCGCGTCGTCCCGGCAGAGACGCCTGCGGAGGAGCCCGATAAGGTCACGGAGCCGCAGCCCGTCGAGCCTGTCCCGGAAGAGCCTGAGACAGAGCCCTTTGCCCCGGTCGAGCTTCCCGCGCAGGACCCCGTCCCGGCGGAGATCCCCTACGACGGCATCACGCTCTACGGCTTCCAGAGCATCCGCACCGAGATCGTCCGCAGCGGCGAAGCGGATCTGGACGGCTGCGGCACGCCCGAGACGGTTCAGCTGCTGCGTATCTGGGATCAATACGACCAGCAGTCGTTCGTCCTGCGCATCCAGAAGGGCGCGGACATCTTTGACACCGGCTTTGAAGAGCCCGATGTGTCCTATCCCGCCAGCTTCAACGCGCATATCTGGCTGGCCGATCTGGACGCGGACGGCTATCCCGAGGTCTATTTCAACGGCAACATGAACGGGGATCAGTATGTGCTGAACGTCTGGTCGCTGAAGACCGGCACGCCGGAGCTTATCCCGTTTGAGGATCAGATTTTCCTGGAGGCCGCGATCATCAGCGTCTCTGATACCAGCATCCAGCTTGAGAGTACCCAAAACGTGCTCGGCTCCTACAACGCCATCCGCGCCTATGCCCTGCACGACGGCGTTTTGACGCCGCTGGGCGACGCCTGGCAGATCGTCCCGGCCAACACGAGCTATTCCCGCCTGTCCGTCGTCCGGGACCTCCCCGTCACGCTGGACGACGGCACCGAGTCCGTCTTCGGCCCCGGCACGGTTCTGCAGGTCACGGGCACCGACGGCAAGAGCTTCGTCGACGTCATCACAAGCGACGGCGTGACCGGCCGCATCGCGGTCGAACAGCCCGCGGGAGACTGGCAGTGGTACATTAGCGGTGAGCCGGAGCTTGAATACTTTGAGCTCGTGCCCTACGCCGGATAAGGGAACCTTGCGCTTGCAGTTTCCGGCAGCTTCCTGTATAATCAAAAAGGGCGCCGCGGCATCCCGCGGCGCCCTTTGTATGAATCGTGGTTGTTCTGGTTGGTTGTTTGTATAAAAGCCGCCGGTCATTCCGCCATCGCATCCGCCCTTTCCGATTTGTTAGTTTGGTATCATACTGTAAACTATTATACACCAAATTGTAACTATTTCAAGTCTTCAAATCTGAAGAATCTGTGAAGAATGGAGCGTCGTCCCATGGGAGAAGAGAATAAAAATTGGTTTGCCCGCCACCGCACGGCGGTGCTTGGCATTGCGATCGCGGTGCTGATTTTGAATGTGGTGGTGCTGGCCGTCGTGCCGACGCAGACGCCGGTCGAGCTTTCGCAGACCGTCACGGAATACGCGCTGGACGATGAAGCCTTCGCGCAGCCGCACACGCTCACGCTTACGGGCACGCTGACGAAAAGCATGCTGCATAAGAGCCTTTTCCACGGAACGCTGACCATCTCCGGCGTGAGCGGCATGGAGCAGCCGTATGCGCTGCTGCTCACGCGCGAGGACGGCGCATGGACCGGGCTTTCCGACGCGCCCATTTCCAGCTTTTCCGCCGGAAAGGACATGGACGAGCTGCTGATCGTCCTCCCGGATGGCCTGGACACGGGGGCCGTGCATTTCCTCGCCCCAGGCGCGGCGACCCGCCATGCCGCGCTGACGCGCCTGTACACCCAGTATCCGTCGTATCGCACAAAATAGAATACATAAATTTGTGCGTTTTATTCAAACTACCCCTTGAATTTTTCTGCCCCAGCGCGTATACTGCTGCTGTAATCGAAAGTCAAAGTAAAAAATTGCATGGGAGGCAATGAACATGAAACTCAAGAACATCAAAGAAGTCGAAGAATTCCGCAAGGTCATCCACAGCTGCACCGGCGATGTGTATCTCAAGAGTCAGGACGGCGACGTTTTCAACCTCAAGAGCGCGCTGAGCGAGTATATCGCCCTCGGCCAGCTTCTGAGTGAGCAGGGCGACAACCTCGAGCTGTTTGCCGACCGCCGCGAAGACGAAGCCCAGCTGATCAACTTCCTCGCCGAGCTCGACAAGGAAAACGCAAACGCCTGACCTCCGCTTTCAGACATAGCGACGCCCCTGTTCCGCTGTCGGAGCAGGGGCGCTTTTTATTCTGTGAACGTGTACCGGATCATGACGCCCCGGCCGTCGCCGGTGGTGATGACGGTGTCGCCGGAGGCGTTTTTCCCGGAATCCAGAACCGGATAACGGCTCTGCGCCGCGACATATGCCTCGGGGCTGGCCGCCTCGATCTGCTTGAATTCCCGCGCCGCATGCGCTTCGCCGCCGCAGGGGTTGATTGTCTCGATCAGAACTTCATATTCGTGCATAAACCTTTGCACTCCTTTCATGGCTCTGCGTTCAGTGTACCACAAAAACGCAAAGCATGCAAGAATAGAAAATTATAGGTCTTCTGGCTGCCCTACCACTGCATCGCGGCGGTAAAAATCGCACTGAACGCGCGCGTGATCTCCGGCAGCTGCGAGGCGGGCAGCGGGTTTTCACCAAGCCCTGCCTCGATGGTGAATGCGGGCCGCTTAAAAACCTGCAAAAACCAGTCCTTGAAGCCTGCGTTCGCTGATTCCGGCGGCACCGGCTCGATGGGATAGCCGGAGGCTTCGGAAAACGCCCGCGCCAGCGCGTGGGAGCCCGGCGGAGCCGTCTCGTCCGGGCCGGGATAGATCACGGAGCCCTGCGTGTGCAGTGCCAGCATCATATCCGGATGGATGCAGCGCGTAAAGGCGGCAAGCGCCGCCGTCTCCGGCTGGTCGAGCGGGGAAAAGCCCGCGAAGTCCCGCGGCGCGGGGGTGGACACGCCCTGCGCTTTTTTGATGCGCCGCGCCGCTTCCCAGCGGGCGGGATAATTGAGATTCAGATCGACGCCGCGCAGGTTCGCCTTCCAGCCGGACGGGAACGGGATATCGGGATACCGCGCGGCAATGGACGCCGCCGCCCGGTATTCCGGGCTCTCCAGCGCACAGACGCCTGCGGCCAGATCCGCCCCATCCGGGTTGACCAGCGGGACAAGATAGACCATCGCGTTATGGTACAGCTCCCGCGCCGAAGCGCCGCAGACCGCTCCGCCGTCCATCAGCGCATTGCAGAACGCAAACAGCCACTGCCAGACGGCGTCCGACGTGATTGTTTCGTTTGCGTGGTGCCCGGCGGTGATAAGAATCTTCCGGCTGCCGGAGCCGAATTGCAGCGCGTACACGCTGCGGCCGAAGGCCGTGCGCGTGAGCGTTTTGACGTAGACAAAAGGAAACTGCCGGCGAAGGCGCAGGAGATACGCCTCCTGCCGGCAAGAGGTCATGGAAACAGGATCGGAAATCAGGTTCTGCATGGACAAAACACCCTCCAGCATATAATATGCCGGAGGGTGCTCTGCTATGTCTGATAATTTAATTCTGCTCGAAGAAAACCTTCATGCCCTTATAGGTCATGTAGCAGTCGAGCTTCGCGACCGTCTCATACGGCGCGTGCATGGAAAGCACGGGAACGCCCGCGTCGAGCGTGTCGATGTTGCGCTTGGCCATGTACTTTGCGACCGTTCCGCCGCCGCCGGCGTCGGTTTTGCCGAGCTCAGCCATCTGCCACATGACGCCGTTGCCGTTGAACAGCTTACGGATGCGGCCCACGACCTCGGCAGACGCATCGGACGCGCCGCCCTTGCCGCCGGAGCCGGTGTACTTGCACAGGCCCACGCCGTAGTTGACATAGGCTGCGTTGCGGCGCTCGTAGACCTCGGAGAAGTTGGGGTCGTAAGCGGCGGTAACGTCGGCGGAGATGCAGAAGGAGTTTGCAAAGCAGTCGGTCAGCGCAACGGACTGCATCCGGCAGAGCGTCTGCATGAAGTGCTCAAACGCCTCGGACTGCATGCCGGACACGCCCTCGGAGCCGATCTCCTCTTTATCGGCGAAGATGCATACGGCGGTCTTCTCCGGTACGTCCAGCTGCAAAATCGCGGCCAGCTCCGCATACGCGCAGACGCGGTCGTCATGGCCATAGGCGCCGATGAGACTGCGGTCAAAGCCGAGGTCGCGGGCGTTTGCCGCCGGGACGGCTTCGAGCTCGGCAGAAATGAAGTCTTCTTCCACAATGCCGTATTTTTCGTGCAGAATGCGCATGATGGCGAGCTTCACGCGGTCGGAGCCGTCGTCGTCAGGCTCGGGCCAGCTGCCGATGAGGATGTTGAGGGATTCCGACGGAATGGCCTCATTCAGCGGCTTTTTACCCTGTTCACGGCCCAGATGCGGCAGCAGATCATTGATGACGAACTGCGGATCCTCGGGGTCCGCGCCGATCTTGACATAGACCTCGCTTCCATCCGCGCGGACGATCTTGCCGTGCAGCTCCAGCGGGACGGTGACCCACTGGTATTTGCGGATGCCGCCGTAGTGGTGCGTCTTGATATAGGCCAGCTCCGCGTCTTCATAGAGGGGGTTGGGCTTGAAGTCCAGACGCGGTGCGTCGGTGTGGGCCGCGCCGATGTTCGCGCCCTCGGAGAGCGGCTTTGTGCCGATCACGGCCAGCAGGATGGACTTGCCGCGGTTGACGGAGTAGACCTTGTCGCCCGCCTTGAGGGTCATACCGGCCTTCAACTCGCGGAAGCCCGCCTTCTCGGCCAGCTCCACGGCGGACACGACGCATTCGCGCTCGGTCTTCGAGCGGTCGAGGAACGCCTTATAGTCCTCGCAATAGGCCAGCATTGCGGCCTCGTCCTCTTTGGTGAGGCGGTCATGGCCATGCTTGGGCTGATAAAGCAGCGCCTCTCGTTCCTGTTTTGTCATGGGAAATGCTCCTTTCAGAATATTCGTTAGATATTGGTCAGCCGTGTGCGCAAACGCTTCGCGCGTTCCGGCGTTCTGGAGGATCCAATCGCAGCGCGATGCATAAAAGCTGTCCGGCTGCTGCGCGTTTACGCGCAGCGCGGCATATTCCCGCGTCAGTCCGTCGCGCGCCATGATGCGCGCGATGCGCGTCTCGCGCCCGGCCAGCACGCCCATGGTTACATCGCAGAGCGCGGCCAGTCCGGATTCAAACAGATTGATCGCATCAATGGCGAACAGCTGCCGCCCGGCGTTCTGTTCGCGCACGAGCCGTGCGCGGACGGCGTTTCCGATGTGGAAAAAGACGATCTCATTGAGCTGCGCCATGCGCGCTTTATCGCCGAAGACGAGCTGCCCCAGCGCTTTGCGCCGCAGACTCCCGTTCACGTCGAACGCACCGGGAAAGGCCGAGCGCAGCTCCTGCCGCAGCGCCGCGCCCTCTTCCGAGGCAAGCAGCGCGTAATACAGCGCGTCGCAGTCGACGATATACCCGCCGCGCCGTTCGATCTGCTGCAAAAGCGTCGTCTTGCCGCAGCCGGTCGGGCCGGTGATGCCGATGACAAGCATGCTCATACCTCGATCACGTGGAAGCCCGCCGCCTTTTTCAGCCGGTTCGCAACGGCGAGGCCGAGCCCCGCCGTGTCGGGGCACTGGGCGTAAATTTCCGTGACGGTCTCATGGTCAAATTCACGCAGCGCGTCAAATACGCGCCGGGCCTGCTCCGCCTTGTCCGCCGCCGGGCCGAGATCGTGGATGCTGCTGCCGGGGAAGAGGTCTTTATACTCCGTAAAGCAGATCACGCCCGCCCCCTCCGGCAGATGGGCCTGTATGTACCGTGCGGAGGCTTCCGGCTCGCCGGTCACGACTGTGACGGGGGCCTTGGGCGCGTAGTGGCGGTATTTCATGCCGGGGGCCTTGGGGCGCTCGCCATCCTTTAGAAGCGAGACGACGGCCTTGTCGACCTCCACATGGCCAAGGACTTCCTCCAGCGCCTCAAGCGGCAGTCCGCCCGGACGAAGAAGCCGCGGCGGCATACACGTCAGGTCGATGATTGTCGACTCCACGCCGACCGCGCACGGGCCGCCGTCGAACATGCCCTCGATCCTGCCGTCCATGTCCTCGATCATGTCCGCGATGCACGTCGGGCTGGGACGGCCCGAGGTATTGCCGGACGGGGCCGCGATGGGCACGTCCGCCGCGGCGATGACCGCGCGCGTAATGGGGTGGTTTGGGCAGCGGACGCCGACGGTCTCCAGCCCGCCCGTCGTGCGCAGCGGCACGATGGGTTTTCGGGGCAAAATCATCGTGAGCGGGCCCGGCCAGAATTTCTCCGCCAGCGCGTAAGCCTCCGGCGGGACGTTTTCGCAGTACCGCTCCAGCCACGAGCTGTCTGGCACGTGGATAATGAGCGGGTTATCCTGCGGGCGGCCCTTAGCCAGAAAAATCCGCAGCACCGCGTCCTCATTCAGCGCGTCCGCGCCGAGGCCGTAGACCGTCTCCGTCGGGATCGCCAGAAGCCCGCCGCTTCGAATAATTTTTGCAGCGGCCTCAATATTCTCTTTTGTGGGGTCTTTAAAGTAGACTGTTTTCACGTGGATTCCTTCTTGCGTTTATGGTGTGTGTTTGTGGGGCAGTGCGAATTTGCAGAGACTCTGTAGGGGCCGATGCCCACATCGGCCCGTGAGGAAGTTGCGGATTCGCCGTAGGTTTCCGAAAAAACCACTGCGTTCTGCGGGCGGACAGAGTCGTCCGCCCCTACAGAGGGCAGGGCATAGGGCGCTTTTGTAGGGGCCGACGACTCTGTCGGCCCTCTGGGAAGCTGCGAATCCGCCGTAGATTTCCGTACAATCGGTACGCCCTGCCCCTACCAGCGGCGTTCTGAATTTAAACGGTTCCCGTTCTGATCGAAATTCTTCCGCAGAGCATGCTCGGTCGGGATGATCACGCAGAGCATGGGAACGAGCTGAGCAAACACGACGATCACGCCGGTCATTCCAATCGTTTCTGTACTGCGATTTATCACAAACAGCATCGGGAGCACCGACAGCGGCAGCAGGATCAGGCCGCAGATGAACCAGTACCGCCCGCAGACACGGTGAGCAAGCTGCCATGTTTCCGGATTTTTCATGGACATCGTCGTCCGGTAGCCGAACGTCGCGTTGATATCCCTGGGCGGCTTTTTGAAAAAGCTCTGCCCGAAGCCGGTCATCGTAGCTGGGATCAGCAGTGTAAACAGCAGCATCATGCACCAGAATACCATTGTCATACCTCCTGCGCTGCCAAACAAGCCTATTACGTCTCCCCGCTGCTTTGCAGCTTTTCAGCCTGATCGGCGGTGACGAGGGCGTCGATGAGCTCGTCGAGCGCGCCGTCCATGATACTGTCGATCTTATAGAGCGTCAGGCCGATGCGGTGGTCGGTGACGCGGCCCTGCGGGAAATTGTAGGTGCGGATACGCTCGTTGCGCATGCCGGTGCCGACCTGGCTGCGGCGCTCGGACGTGACGGCGGATTCGATGCGTTCCTGCTCGATCTGATAGAGCTTCGAGGCCAGCATCTGCATGCACTTTTCACGGTTCTGCACCTGACTGCGCTCCTCCTGACAGGCCACGACGATGCCGGACGGCTTGTGGATGAGGCGCACGGCGGAGCTGGTCTTGTTGATATGCTGCCCGCCTGCGCCGGACGAACGGTAGACCTGCATCTCAATGTCCTCGGGTCGGATATCGACCTCGGCCTGCTCCATTTCGGGGAGCACCGCGACCGTCGCGGTCGACGTGTGGACTCTGCCGCCGGACTCTGTCTCCGGGACGCGCTGGACGCGGTGGACGCCGGATTCAAATTTGAGCCTCGAGTACGCGCCCGCACCCTGAATTTCAAAATCGGCTTCCTTCACGCCGCCAAGCTCGGTTTCGTTGTAATTTAACAGCGTGACCGTCCAGCGCTTGGACTCTGCGTACATCGTATACATCCGGTACAGGCTGTGGGCGAACAGCGCGCTTTCCTCGCCGCCGACGCCGCCTCTTATTTCCATGATGACGCTCTTGTCATCATTCGGGTCGCGCGGCAGGAGCAGAATTTTCAGCTCCTGCTCCAGCTCCTCCAGCTTTTTCTTGTTCGCGGAAAATTCCTCCTGACAGAGCGCCTTCATGTCAGGGTCGAGCCCGTCGGAGAGCATGGCGCGCAGGTCTTCCTGCTCCTGCGTTGTTTTGATATAGCTGCGGTAGGCCGTGATGATGGGCTCGAGCTGCCGCTGCTCCTTTAACAGCTGCGACGCGGCCTTCGGGTCGTTATAAAAATCCGGCTGCGCGGCGCGCTCGGCCATTTCGAGATACCGCGCCTCGACCAGCTTCAGTTTTTCCAGCATATGCTTCCTCACAAAATCCGTATTCTGAAACTATCATACTCTATTTTGCCCGCAGCGTCAAATATCTGTATCGCTTTTGCGCATACTAACAAAAGATTTTTCAGAGTTTGAAAGGAGCGCGCCATGAAAAAACTGTTCTGCCTGCTTGCGGCGCTGGCGCTGCTGGCAAAGCCCCTGCGCGCGGAGGCCGCGCCGCAGCGATATCTTGCGCTGACATTTGACGACGGGCCGTCCGGCGAGCTGACCGAGCGGCTGCTGGAGGGACTGGCCGAACGGCAGGTCCGTGTGACGTTTTTTGTCTGCGGCTACCGGATTGCGGAATTCCCGGACACGCTTTCGCACATCGCCGCAGCCGGTCACGAGATCGGCCTGCACAGCAGCAACCACGATTATATGCAGAAGATGGACTATGGAACGGCGCTGCGTGATCTGACCGGCTGCGCCAAGGCCGTGGAGGATGCCTGCGGCGTGCGGGCGCGGCTGTTCCGGCCGCCCGGCGGGCTTTACGGCGATACGCTTTTAAAGGCGGCGGGGGACGCGGGCCTGTCGGTCATTTTGTGGTCGGTCGACCCGTGCGACTGGAACGAGGCCGCGTGGGACGGCGTTCTGCCGACGGTTCTATCTGAGGCGCACGACGGCAGGATCATCCTCATGCATGATCTGTCCGCGCACTCGGTCACGTGCGCGCTGCAGGCCGTCGACCGGCTGCAGGCGCAGGGCTACACGTTCTGCACCGTCTCGGAGCTGGCCGCGCTGCGCGGTACGGCGCTTCTGCCCGGCGAGGTCTATACCGGCTTTCCGCCGCTGGACGGTTGACGCGGGGCGCATTCCGGGGTAAAATGAGAAAAAACCTGCCCTGCGGCAGGCTCCCCGGGAGGCATATGGAGAAAATGGAGAAAAAGGACCTCCGCGCGTTCGTCCGCGCGAAAAAACGCGCCATGACCCCCGCGCAGGTGGAAGCGGCCAGCGCGCGTCTGGCCGAAAAGCTGTTCCGGCATCCGGCCTATCAGGCCGCGAAGAGTCTGTACGGCTATCTGTCCTACAATCAGGAGGTGCGCACGGCGGCCATCCTGCGCCGGGCGCAGCAGGACGGCAAGCGCGTGGCCGTGCCGAAGGTATTTGGCGATGAAATGAAGTTTTTATGGCTGGACGATCTGTCTGCCGTCGCGCCGGGCGCGTACAACATCCCGGAGCCCGTCGCAGACGGGCCGGAGGCGGACGACGAGACGGCGCTCGTGCTCATGCCGGGCCTCGCCTTTGACCCGGAGGGGCACCGCTGCGGCTACGGCGGGGGCTTTTACGACAAGTATCTCGCCGCGCACCCGAAGCATGTGACGCTGGCGCTGTGCTACGGGTTCCAGATGTTCGAGCATCTGGACACGGACGAATTTGATATCCCGGTGCAGTATGTCATTTCCGCACCGGCCGGGGAGGGAGAAGCATGAAGCTGATTCTCGTTGCCGCCATCTGTGCGTTTGTGTTCCTGATCTGCTTCCTGATCGACACGCTGTTCAAGCTGATTTTCCCGAAATCCAGGCTGGAAAAGAGCAAACAGGTTGTCCGCCCGCCGAGAAGGAGCGCGGTGATCGGCGTCATTCTGACCTTCGCGGGCGCGGCGATGCTTGTGAAGCTGCTGCCGGAAAAATCCGACGTGCTGTTTCTCATCGGCAGCATTGTGGCCGTCATTTTCGGCGTGATTTTGCTGTGTACATATTTTTCGATCGCTATCTACTATGACGACGAGGGCTTTCTTTATAAGGCGTGGGGCCACGGAAAAAAGGAATTCCGCTACAGCCAGATCAAGGGCCAGCGGAGCCTGCTCACGCGCGGCGGCGTGAACACGATCCTGTTTGTCGGCGATGAGGAGATCAACCTCTACAGCGCCATGCAGAACCTGAACGCATTTCTCAGCAAAGCATTTTTCAAATGGTGCGCCGCAAAGGGCATCGACCCGGACACGGTCGAGAATAACCCCCGCATGGCGACCTATTTCCCGGATCCCGACGATACCCCCGCGCAGGACTGAGCGCCCGCGCGCAGGACGGGGGCCGAAGCGATGATA
Organism: Oscillospiraceae bacterium; assembly: GCA_902796245.1. Lineage (GTDB taxonomy): Bacteria > Bacillota > Clostridia > Oscillospirales > Oscillospiraceae > CAG-170. Next base: position 12,781 of record CADBOK010000015.1, read on the forward strand.
CAGGAACCCGCCCTTCTTTGTGCCGCGGCACAGAGAAGGGCGGGCGTTTTGTCTGCTGCGCTACTCCCGCACCCGGCGCTGGTCCAGCGCGATGCGGATGGCGGTGCCGTGGTCGGGGACGGAGGAAGCGGTGATGGTGTGGCCGAGACGTCTGCAGATCGTCTGGCAGAGGTACAGGCCCAGGCCGCTGGCCTTCTGGTCGCTGCGGCCGTTGTAGCCGGTGTAGCCTTTTTCGAAGATGCGCGGCAGATCCTCCGGCGCGATGCCAATGCCGGTGTCGCGGATGACGAGCGTTTTGGGCGCTTCAAGCTCGATGGTGATGCTGCCCGCGCGCGTATACTTGAGCGCGTTGGACAGAATCTGCTCGATTACAAACAGCAGCCATTTTTCATCCGTCACGCACGATATGTGCAGCGGTTCGTAGCAGAGCTTTAATTTCCTGCCGATGAACTCGCCCGCGAACCGGCGCACGGCGCGGCGGACGATTTCGTCCAGCTCACATTCGCGCAGGACAAGATCGCTGCCGCCCGTCAGGCGCAGATAGACCATGACCATCTCGACATACTGTTCGGCGCGGGAGAGCTCCTGCAAAAGACGCCTCGCCTGCGGCGTATCCTCCTGCTGCAGGCATAAGCGCATGGACGCGATGGGCGTTTTGATCTGGTGCGCCCAGAGCGTATAATAGTCGAGCATATCCTGATACTGGGCGCTCATGCGCGTCTCGAGCGCCTGCTGCTGCGCGCACAGCGCCTGTACCAGCGCGCGGTAGTCCTCCTCCGGGACGGCGTGCGCCGCAGGGAGCGTCTCTGGGAGCGTGGGCAGCTGACGAAGAATCAGCCGCAGCATTTCATGCCGCCGTTTGACGCGCCGGAAATCCAGCAGAAGAACCGCAAGCCCCAGCGCCAGACACAGCGCCGACGGATACCACACCGCCGTCAGCGGCAGGCGGTACAGCGCGAACGACGCGATAAAAATGGCCGTGAACAGGAAAAACGCGGCGAGCTTCCCTGCCTTTCCGCGCAGATATTGTAAAAACAGCCGCATACTCACTCCACCAGATAGCCCGCGCCGACGCGCGTTGTGATAAAGCCCGCAAGACCCGCGCCGTCCAGCTTTTTGCGCAGGCGCGCCATGTTGACGGACAGCGTGTTCTCGTCGACGAAGCTGTCCGTCTGCCACAGCGCCTCCATGAGCTTCTCGCGGCTGACGATTTTGCCCTTTTCCTTCAGAAGCGTCCACAAAATGCGGTACTCATTCTTGCTGAGCGGCAGCTTTTCTCCGTTTACGAGCAAAGACTGGTCGCCCGCCTGCAAAACGGCGCCCCGGTGGGATAAAACAGGCGCTGCGGGTGCAAAATCATACGTCCGGCGCAGAAGCGCCTGCACCTTCGCTGTCAGCACGTCCAGATCGAAGGGCTTGGCAATGAAATCGTCCGCGCCCATGTTCATGGCCATGACGATGTTCATGTTCTCCGACGCGGACGAAAGGAACACGACCGGCACGCGCGAAACGGCGCGGATGCGCGTACACCAGTGATAGCCGTTGAAAAACGGCAATGAGATATCCAGCAGCACGAGCTGCGGGTCAAAGGCCGTGAATTCCTCCATGACGGCGCGGAAATTCTGCACGCACCGCGCGTCCAGCTCCCACTGCCGCAGATGCGCGCAGACGGCCTGCGCAATGCCGGGGTCGTCCTCGACCAGCAAAATACGGTACATCCGTCCGCCTCCTGAGTTTCTTTTTTCTCAGTATAACACACCCGGCGGCCAGCCGCAAGAAAAGGTCATTTTCCTCTTTCTTTATTGGAAGAAATCGTGTATACTACTTTTATCTTTACGCTTCTTCCGAAATGGGGGATCTTTCATCATGGAGCAGGAAAACAGGAATTTGCAGGAGCAGTCGCCGGAAACGCCCGAAAAGCCGGAAAAGCAGCCGCTGCCCAAGGGCTATGAGGCGTATCTGAGCCTGTTCGATCTGGTGCGGATGCTGGCGGTCATTACGCTGGTCTTCGTATTCTTTTTCCGTCTGAACGGCGTGAGCGGCAGCTCGATGTACCCCACGCTCGTCGACAAGGACTATCTGGTGCTGGAAAGCAATTTCCTCTACCGGGACGCGAAGCAGGGCGATATCGTCGTGCTGTACACGCCGCCGTTTTCCGACAACGACGAGCTGCTGGTCAAGCGCGTCATCGCGGTCGGCGGCCAGACAGTGGACATTGATTTTGACGCGGGCATCGTCTATGTCGACGGACAGGCGCTGGACGAGCCGTATACGTTTGAGCCGACATATCTGAGCTACGCCGAATACGGCAAGGCGCTCAGCTATCCGGTCACGGTGCCGGAGGGCGAGCTGTTCGTCATGGGCGATAACCGCAACCACTCGGAGGACAGCCGGTTCTCCGACGTCGGCTGCGTCAAAAAGGAGTCTGTGCTGGGCAAGGTCCTGCTTGTGGTCTTCCCCGGACGGCAGACGAATGAATTTGGAGCCGTGACCGGCGGGCGCAGCTGGCACAGATTCGGAGCGGTATCATGAAGCAGGAAGACACGAACCGGAACACCATGAATATCCAGTGGTACCCGGGCCATATGACCAAGACGCGCCGGATGATCGAGGAGGATGTGAAGCTCGTCGACGCCGTGTGCGAAATTCTCGACGCGCGCATCCCCATCGCCAGCCGCAACCCGGACATCGACGCCATCTGCGGCAGCAAGCCGCGCATGATCGTCCTGAACCGTATCGACATGGCAGACCCCGCGCTGACGAAAAAATGGGCAGAGCACTTCCGGGCGAAGGGCTACGCCGTTTTGCAGACCGACTGCAAGACGAAAAAGGGCATTTCCGGCTTTGTCCCGGCGGTGCGCGCGCTGCTTTCGGAAAAGCTGGCGCGGTACGCGGAAAAGGGACAGGTCGGCAGGCCCCTGAAGCTCATGGTCGTCGGCATCCCGAACGTGGGAAAATCGACGTTCATCAACCAGATTGCCGGGCGCAAGGGCGCGAAGGCCGAAAACCGCCCCGGCGTCACGCGCGGCAAGCAGTGGATCACGGTCGACCAGGGGCTTCTGCTTCTCGACACGCCGGGCATTTTGTGGCCGAAGTTCGAAGACCCGGAGGCCGGCATGCGCCTTGCCTACACGGGCGCCGTCAAGGAGGACGTTGTCGATACCGAGACGCTGGCCTGCCATTTTATCGCGCTGCTGGCGAAGTTTTATCCGCAGACGCTTTCCGAGCGCTATAAGCTCGAAGCGCCGGAAGACGCGGACGGATACGAGCTTTTGCAGCTGGCCGGGAGAAAGCGCGGCTATCTCGTCTCCGGCGGCGAGGTCAACACCGAGCGTATGGCAAAGGCACTCATGGACGATTACAGAAGCGGCAAGCTCGGCAGGCTGACGCTCGAGAGCCCGGAGGACATATCATGAAGCAGGAAGCACCGATCGATCTCTGGCAATATGAACGCGAAGCGTTTGACGCGGGCGTGAAGCTGGTGTGCGGCGTGGACGAAGCCGGACGCGGCCCGCTGGCCGGGCCGGTATGCGCGGCGGCGGTCATGCTGCCGCGGGGACTCGAAATTCCGGGCCTCAACGACTCGAAAAAGCTCACGGACAAAAAGCGCCGGGAGCTGTATGACGTCATTACCGCGCAGGCCGTGTCCTACGGCATCGCGTTCGCAAGCGAGCAGGAGATCGACGAGATCAATATTTTACAGGCGACGTTCCTCGCCATGGAGCGCGCCATGCAGCAGCTCTCCCCGCAGCCGGAGCTTGCGCTCATCGACGGCAACCGGGCGAAGGACTTTGGCCTGCCCGTCCGGACCATCGTCAAGGGCGACAGCCTGTCCGCTTCTGTTGCGGCGGCTTCGATTCTGGCAAAGGTCACGCGGGACCGGCTGATGGAGGAATACGACGCGCAGTACCCGCAGTACGGCTTCGCTGTCCACAAGGGCTACGGCACAAAGCGGCACTACGAGGCGCTGCGGGAGTTTGGGCCCTGCCCCATCCACCGGCAGTCATTCCTGAGAAAATTTTATGAGAAAGCGTGATCTGTCCGGCCCGTGGGGCGAGGCGCTGGCCGCGGAGTATCTGCGCGGAAAGCGCTACCGCATCGAGGCCATGAATTACCGCACGCGGCTCGGCGAGATTGACATCATCGCGTCGAACCGGCAGTATCTCATCTTCTGCGAGGTCAAGCTGCGCAAATCGGCGGATTTTGCCGCCGCGCGGGAATTTGTCGACGCGCACAAGCAGCAGCGCCTGCGCACGACCGCGCTTTTGTACTTATCCCAGCACGAAACGCCGCTGCAGCCGCGATTTGACGTCATTGAAATTTACGCGCCCGACGGCATGCAGACCCGCCGCCCGCAGATCACCCATATGGAGGACGCATTTTGACGAAGTACCGCGTTTTTGACGGCCACTGCGACACGCCCGTCGAGCTCTGGCTGCAAAACCAGCCGCTGCGGAAAAACACGCTGGCCGTTTCGCTCGAACGCGCGCAGCGGCTTGGCGCATGGGCGCAGTTTTTCGCGTTCTGCACCGCCTGGGTCGAGGCGAAGCTGCCGCGGCCGGAAATTTTCGCCCGTGCGCTGGACAACTTTCACGCGCAGCTGCGCGAAAACGCGGACAGGATCACGCTCTGCCGCACGGCATCTGAGGCTGAAGCCGCCATGCGGGCGGGAAAATGCGCGGCGTTTCTCGCCATTGAGGGCGCGGAGGCCGTGCGTGAGGACGAGGCACTTCTGGAGCTGGCCTATGAAAAAGGCGTGCGGATGATCTCCCTTGTGTGGAATCTCCCGAACGGCCTTGCCGCGCCGTGCGGCTCGGATGAAGGGTTGACAGAAAAAGGCAAACGCTTTTTTAAGCGCGCACAGGCGCTCGGCATACTCGTCGACGTGAGCCACGTGTCCGAAAAGGGCTTCTGGGACATGGCGGAGCTGGCTGAGAAGCCGATTATCGCGAGCCATTCCGATTCTTTTTCCGTCTGCCCGCACCCGCGCAATCTGACGGACGAGCAGTTCAAGGCCATCCGCGATCTCGGCGGCACGGCGGGGCTGAACCTCTACGCGCCGTTTCTGACGCAGGCGCCCCGCGCGTCGTTTGACGATCTGCGCCGCCATCTCGATCATTTTCTGGAGCTGGACGGCCAGGGGCACATCGCCCTCGGCGCGGATCTCGACGGCTGCGACCGGCTGCCGGAGGGCTTTTCCGGGCTGGACGATTATAATCAACTCGGTGATTTCTTAAAAAATACCGGATATTCCGATGCAACCATACAGAACCTGTTCTGCAATTCTCTTATGAAGGTCGTGAAAACATGTATTATGTAAGCACCAGAGATTCCTCCCGCCGTCTGACGGCCAGTCAGGCCATTGTCGAAGGACTCAGCCGGGACGGCGGACTCTATCTGCCGGAGGAAATTCCGCAGCTCACCATGGACGAGATCAAAGCGCTTGCTGCGCTTTCCTATCCCGAGCGGGCCGCGAAGCTCATGAAGCTGTACCTCGACGAGTTTACCGGGGAAGAGCTGCTGGGCTTTGCGAAAAACGCCTACGGCCCCGCGAAATTCGACACGCCTGCCGCCGCGCCCGTCGTGAAGCTGACGGAAAACACGTATATTCAGGAGCTCTGGCACGGGCCGACGTGCGCGTTCAAGGATATGGCTTTGCAGATGCTGCCGTATCTGCTGACGGCCTCGCTCAAAAAGACGGGCGAGGAAAAAACCGTCTGCATTCTTGTCGCAACCTCCGGCGACACCGGCAAGGCCGCGCTCGAGGGCTTCCGCGATGTGGACCGCACGAAAATTCTCGTCTTCTATCCCGACGGCGGTGTTTCCGAGATGCAGAAGCTCCAGATGGTCACGCAGGAGGGCAAAAACGTCGGCGTGTGCGCCGTGCGCGGCAACTTTGACGACGCGCAGACCGGCGTCAAGCGCATTTTCTCCGACGAGGCGCTGCGCGAGGAGCTGGCCGTGCGCGGATACTTCCTGTCCTCGGCCAACTCCATCAACTGGGGCAGGCTCCTGCCGCAGATCGTGTATTACGTCTCGGCCTACTGCGATCTGCTGAACGCCGGGGCCGTCAGCGCCGGGGAGCGCGTCAACTTCTGCGTCCCGACGGGCAACTTCGGCAACATTCTCTCCGGCTTCTACGCGAAGAAAATGGGCGTGCCCATCGGCAGGCTCATCTGCGCGTCGAATGAGAACAACGTCCTGACTGACTTTATCAGAACCGGCACCTACGACCGCAACCGGCCGTTTTACCAGACGGCTTCGCCGTCAATGGATATCCTGATCTCGTCGAATCTCGAGCGGCTCCTGTCCCTGCTGTCCGGCTCGGACGAGGAGGTGCGCGGCTATATGCAGCGGCTTTCCGAGACGGGGAAGTATACCGTCTCCGACCGGGTGCTGCGGGCCGTGCAGGCGGAATTCTCCTGCGGCTTCTGCACGGACGCGCAGGGCGCGCAGACGATCGGGAAGACGTTCCGGGAGAAGCAGTACCTGCTCGACACGCACACTGCCGTGGCCTGCACGGTGCTCGATGCGTACCGCGCGGAAACGGGCGACGAGACGCTGACCGTCGTGGAATCCACGGCGAGCCCGTTCAAATTCTGCGCCAGCGTCCTGGACGCGCTCGGCGTGGCAGAGCATGCGCCCGGCACGGGCGTCCTCAGCCAGCTCACGGCCGAGACGGGCCGCCCGGCCCCGAAGCCGCTGGCAAGCCTTGCGGGCAAGCCCGTGCGCTTTGGGCAAATCACGGACAAGGCCGACATGCGCGCCGTCGTGGCGGAGTTCCTGCGCTGATGGCCCTGTACGCGATCGGAGATCTGCACCTGTCGCTCGGCCCGGCGGACAAGCCGATGGATGTGTTCGGGGGCCGCTGGACGGGCTATATGGAAAAGCTGCGGGAAAATCTGAAGGTGATCGGGCCGGAGGATACGACCGTTCTGCTCGGCGACCTCAGCTGGGCGATGAGCCTTGACGATGCGGCGGAGGATTTTGCCTTCATGAACGCCATCCCCGGCCGCAAGATCATCCTCAAGGGCAACCACGATTACTGGTGGACGACGCTGCGGGCCTTTGACCGCTTCTGCGTGGCACACGGCTTTGAAAACTTTCACGTCCTGAACAATTCCTGCTTCTTCTACGGCGATATCGCCCTGTGCGGCACGCGCGGGTGGTTTTACGACGCGCAGAAGGAGGGCAGTCACGACGAGAAGATTTTCCGGCGCGAGCTCGGGCGGCTCGAACGCTCCCTGCAGTTGGCGGGGGACGCGGAAAAATACTGCTTCCTGCACTATCCGCCGCGCTACCGCGGCTATGCCTGCCCGGAGATTCTGGAGCTGCTTGAAAAATACGGCGTGACGCGCTGCTATTACGGCCATCTGCACGCCGACTCCATCCGGCTGGCGCTGGAGGACGAGTATCAGGGCGTGCAGTACCGCCTTGTTTCGGCGGATCACGTCGATTTTCGGCCGCAGCAGATCGGATGAGCGGAAAGATTTTGAATTTTTTCTGAATTCGGATAAATTCCTGAAAAAACAGTGGATTTCTTGTATGAAGTCTGGTAGAATAGAGCGGATTCAAATGAGAATGGTGAATTACGGCCGTTTATGAGCTTATAAGGGCCGCACCGCATAGGAGGAAAGTACCACAATGAACGTCAAAAACGTAGAAAGAGAAAACGGCACAGCAAAGGTTACCGTCGAGATCGCAAAGGACGAGTTCCAGACCGCGCTGGACAAGGCGTATGCCAAGGTCCGCAAGGACATCATGATTCCCGGCTTCCGCAAGGGCAAGGCCCCGCGCAAGTTCGTCGAGCGCATGTACGGCTCTCAGGTGTTCTATGAAGACGCCGTGAACGAGATCTTCCCCGAGATTTATGAGGCTGCCATTGTCAAGCAGGAGCTCAAGGCCGTCGGCCAGCCCTCCGTTACCGATATGCAGACCCCCGAGGACGGCAGCGTCGTTCTGACCGTCTCCACCGAGCTGTATCCCGAGGTCACCCTCGGCGAATACAAGGGAATTGAGGTTCCCAAGGAGACCGTTTCCATCTCCAAGGCAGAGGTCGACGCAGAGCTCGGCCGCATGCAGGAACGCAACGCCCGCATCGAGACCGTCGACCGCGAGGCCAAGACCGGCGACACCGTCGTTCTGGATTTCGAGGGCTTCGTGAACGGTGTGCCGTTTGACGGCGGCAAGGCCGAGGGCTATACCCTGACGCTCGGTTCCGGCGCGTTCATCCCCGGCTTCGAGGATCAGCTCGCCGGTATGAAGGCAGGCGACGAGAAGGACGTCGTCGTGACCTTCCCCGAAAACTACACCAAGGAGCTGGCCGGCAAGGAAGCAACCTTCAAGTGCAGGATTCACGAGGTCAAGGAGACCATCAAGCCCGAGCTCGACGACGAGTTTGCCAAGGACGTCTCCGAATACGACACGCTGGCTGCGCTCAAGAAGAGCATCAAGGCAGACCTCGCCGCAAAGCGGCAGGAAGCCGTTGACCGCGACTTTGAAAACGAAGCTGTCGTCCTCGCCGGCAAGAACATGACCTGCGACATCCCCGCCTGCATGATCGACGAGCAGGTCGACAAGCATCTGGAGCAGTTTGCCTATCAGCTGCAGTCTCAGGGCATGAAGATGGACGACTATCTCAAGATGATCGGCGGCGACGTCAAGGGCATGCGCGATTCCATGCGCCCGATGGCCGAGCAGACCGTCCGCAGCAACATCCTGCTCAGCGAGATCGTCCATCAGGAGAATCTCGACGTGACCGAAGAGGAAGTCGAAGAAGAGCTCAAGAAGATGGCCGAGCAGTATAAGATGGAGCTCGATAAGATCAAGGAAATGGTCGACGTCGAGGCCGTCAAGTCCGATCTCAAGGGCCGCAAGGCGGTCAAGCTGATCGTGGACAACGCAAAGCCCGTCGAGAAGGAAAAGGAAGAGAAGACGAAGAAGGCCGCCAAGAAGGAAGAAGCCGCCGAGGCTCCCGCCGAAGAGGCCAAGACTGAGGAATAATTCTCCGGCCCGTTGGGTAGAATCCTACAGCCAACCTGACATCCGTCTGAAAGGAGAATCCCAAATTATGAGTTTGGTTCCGTATGTTGTCGAGCAGACGAGCCGCGGCGAGCGGTCTTATGACATTTTCTCCCGCCTGCTCAACGACCGTATCATTATCCTGTCCGAAGAGGTCAACAGCGCAACCGCGAGTCTCATCGTCGCGCAGATGCTCTATCTCGAGGCGCAGGATCCCGACAAGGACATCCAGTTCTACATCAACTCCCCCGGCGGCAGCGTGACCGACGGCATGGCGATTTACGACACCATGCAGTTCATCAAGTGCGACGTGTCCACCATCTGTGTGGGCATGGCCGCGTCGATGGGCGCGTTTCTGCTCTCGTCCGGCACGAAGGGCAAGCGCCTTGCGCTTCCCAACGCCGAGATCATGATCCACCAGCCCTCCGGCGGCACGCAGGGGCAGGCGACCGATATGCAGATCCAGGTCGAGCGCATGCTGAAGATCAAGCAGCGCCTGAACGAGATCCTCGCCGCCAACACTGGCAAGCCGCTTGAGACCATCAAGCTCGACACCGAGCGCGATAACTTCATGACTGCCGAGGAAGCACAGGCCTACGGCCTTGTCGACAAGGTCATCTACAAGAGACAATAATCCCTGAAAGGAGGAGTCCAGCTTGGCAAGAGACTCCATCCGCTGCTCCTTCTGCGGCAAAAAGCAGGAGCAGGTCGGCCGCATCATCGCCGGCCCCAACGTCTACATCTGCAACGAATGCATCGAGCTCTGCTCGTCCATTCTGCACGATGAGATGCACAACGGTCTGAACGAGCAGCAGCTCGAGCTGCCCGACACGCTTCCCACGCCGCAGCAGATCAAAACCTACATGGACCACTATATCATCGGCCAGGACGACGCAAAGATTGCCCTGTCCGTGGCGGTCTATAACCACTATAAGCGCATTTACT
>CADBOK010000016.1 GCA_902796245.1 Oscillospiraceae bacterium
ACAAAGAAGCCGGCTTCGACGTCGGCCCGGTGGTCAACCGGTGCTTCCACACAAAACGCACCGCGCTGCCGAAGGAATACATCGAGCGGGTATCACGCTGCTATGAGCTGGAATATATCCCGTGGGGCGAGGGGTACATCATTACGGACGGCGTGCGTCTGCCCGCCGTGGCGGGGACGGTGTTTTTCCGCCGCCCGAACATGAAGATCCACGGCATTCTCCCCTATTCCTCCTATGGGATCCTGCTGGACTCCATTCCGGTGGAGGATCTGCCGCTGGTGAGCCGGTTCAGCACCTCCAGCACCATCAGCTACTTCTTTCAGGAGATCTACGCCAGCTATCTTTCCGGCAATGAGAACGAGCATCTGAAAATGAAGGCCGCGATCTATAATATCCTCTATCATCTGAAGGAAAATCAGAACTGCGCCATCCGCAGCCGTCAGAGCGCCTCCGTTCAGTACCACGCAGAGCGCCTGAACCATCTGACGCAGTTTATCAACGACCATCTCGAGCAGCATCTGACGCTGGACAGTCTGTCCAGAGAGTGCGGCGTCAGCCCCAGCTTTCTGTGCCGCCTGTTCAAGCAGATGCACAACGAAACAGTCTTTTCCTATCTGCAGGGTCAGCGGATCCAGAAGGCCAAAAAGCTGCTGATCGAGACGAACAAGCCCATCAAGGAGGTCTGTCTCTCCTGCGGCTTTGAAAACGAATCCTACTTTTACCGGACTTTCAAAAAAAGCCAGCGGGTCACGCCCACAGACTTCCGCAGAGTCCACCAGCAGCCGTTCTTTGACACGGGCGAATAAGCCCGAAGCCCCCCGTTTTTTCGCGCACAGCCGCACCGGCGCCATTCCGATGGCGTCGGTGCGGCTGTCGCATTTTTTTCGCCGCCGGTGCAGGGAGCGGCAGACGCGGCGGCGAGATCTGTACAATATAGTACATAAACAGTCCATGATTATCAATGGACTTCGTGCCGAAATAGCACTATTCTTACTATAGAAATGAAACCCACGGGGTCAGAAAAAAAGGAGGATCATAACAAATGATCGGATTTGAAATCAGAGGAAAAGAAGACGTCGGCCTCCGCTATGATGTTCCCATGCCCAAGCTGCACATGAATGAAGTGCTGATCAAGATCAAGTACTGCGGCATCTGCGGAAGCGACACCCATCAGTACCACACCGGCATTCAGCTGCAGAGCGGCGGCAAGCCCTACATTCTCGGCCATGAGCTTGTCGGTCAGGTCGTCGAGATCAACTGCGACAGTGAGCTGCCCTACAAGGTCGGCGACTGGGTCACGGGCCGCCCCTATTTCAGCTGCGGCATCTGCGACAACTGCCGGACCGGCCACGAGAGCATCTGTGAGGGCGGCATCAAGCTGATGACCCTCGCCGACGAGGGCAACGGCGCCTACGCCGAATACTGCAAGCTCCCCGCCAAGGTGGTCTTCCCCCTGCGTGAAGGCATCGACCTGAAGATCGCCGCGCTGACCGAGCCGCTGGCCGTCGCCGTATACGACGTGCGCAGAAGCGGTCTGGAGCCCGGCCAGTCCGTGCTGATCTCCGGCGGCGGCGTGATCGGCGGCATGATCGCCAGCTACTGCAAATTCCTGGGTGTCAAGGTCGTCGTCAGCGAGCCGAACGAAAACCGCATCGCGTTCTTGAAGAGCCTCGGCATCCAGACGTTCAACCCCATGAAGGAAAACGTGATCGAGGAAGCGAAGAAATGGAACGGCGGCAAGCTGTTCGACGTGACCTTCGAGTGCTGCGGCGCGCAGGCAAGCTACGACCTGTGTCTGAACGCGACCCGCCGCGGCGGCACGTTCATGTTCGTCGGCGTCACCACGCAGAACCGCGAGTTGTACGTCCGTCACGTGCTGGTATACCAGATGACGATCATCGGCGTGAACATGTATGAGACGCGCGACTATTACCGTGCGACGCAGATCGTCAACGAGGGTCTGATGGACGAGGATCTGTCCAAATTCGTCACGCATGTCTATCCGCTGGAGGATGCCTACAACGCCTTCATGAAGGCCATGGATCCCGAAGGCAAGCAGGTCAAGGTCCTGCTGGACTGCGAAGTCAACCACGACAAATAAGCGGGGACAGAACATGAAGCTAGCGATCGCCGCTGATAAGGGCGGCTTTGAACTCAAGGAGCATCTGCTGCCGCACCTGCGGGCAAAAGGGCACGAGATCACGGACGTCGGCATGAAGGAAGCGGACAAGCCGGTATGGTGGCACGAGGGCTGCCGCGCGGCCGTTGCGCTGCTGAGATCCGGCGCGGTGGAGGCCGTTATCCTGATCTGCGGCTCCGGCGCGGGCATGGCCATGCTGGCCAACAAGCACGAGGGCGTATTCGCCGTAGCCTGCGAGAGCCCGTACACCGCGCGGCTGGCCCGGCAGTTTTTAGGGGCCAATGTGCTGACCATGGGCGGCTATGTCGTCGGCAAGGGTCAGGGCGAGATGATCGCGGACACCTTCCTGGAATCCGGATTCGCGCAGGGCGAAACGCCCGAGCGGGTCGTATACCTGACCGGCCAGCTCCGCGATCTGCAGCAGATGGACAAGGATTGTTTTGAACAGAGGTAACGAAAACATGGAAAATCTCCTCAAGGATTATCAGATCGCCCACATCGGCATCGTTGTGGAAAATCGCGAAAAGGCCATGGCGCGCCTGAGCGAGCTGTATGACATTCAGGAATGGCAGATGGTGGAATGGCGTCCCTCTAAATACGTCTACCGGGGACAGGAATACAAAGACCCCTACGTAAAGATCGCCATCTCCCTGCCCAACACCGGGACCCGGATCGAGGTTCTGGAGCCGCAGACGCCCGGTCTGCAGATGGACGTACTGAAGGGCGGCACGCAGACCATCAACCACATCTGCCACGTCGTCCGGGACTTTGACAAGGCGCTTCAGGGTTTCCTGGACGCAGGCTGCGAGCTGGTTCTCGAAACGGAATACACCGACGAGATCCGCGGCTTCCGCCGCTGCCACTACGTCTATGACAAGGCGCTCAACAGCTACATCGAGATCGCGGAGATCCCGTACTTCCGAAACGAGAAAGGAGCGCGGTTATGAGCCTTCTTGAACAGATCCCCTTCCAGCACGCCGGCTATCTGGTCGCAAACCGCGAGGCCGCGTGCCGGCAGCTTGAGAAGATCTACGGGCTGGATCAGTGGACTATGGTGGAATACAAGCCGCTCAAGGCCACCTGCTACGGCAAGCCCTTTGACGGCTATTACGTGAAGGCCGCCGTGCATCCGCCCGTCGGCGGCTGCGGGATCGAGATCATCCAGCCGGTGTCCGAGGGCATGCACATGGATTTCTTCCGCCGCGACCCCAACGGCATCAACCACGTCTGCCACACGGTCAAGGACTATGAGAAATATCTTCAGCTCTTCCTCGACAAAGGCTGCGAGCTGATCTTCGAGGCAGAGATGGAAGACGAGATCCGCGGCTACCGCCGCTGCGGCTACGCCTACGACCCCATCCTGCGCACCGTGTTTGAATTTGCAGAGGTTCCCCATTTCAGAAACAAGAAATAACGTGTTCCCATTTTTTAAGGAGGCAGAGCTATGACGTACTCTCAGGCAAGAAAAGACATCGTATTCGCAATCTCCCCCAAGGGCTTCCGCAACGCGCTGACGCGCCTGCTGGCCGAAAACGACGCGGCTGTGATGAAGGAGATCTTCATCGACCTTCAGTCCCGTCTGGTGGAATGGACGCTGGTGGGCGCAGTCGGCCGCGAAGAGATCCGCGCTGCCGCAGGTACGCTGGAGACCCGGCTGGAAACGCTGCTCCCCGCGGAAGAGCTGGCTGCCGCCAAGGCCGAGGCCGAGAGCATCCGCACCGCCAACAGCTCCTATCTGTGCCGCATGCACGACGAGGGAAAAATGGGCTTCATCTGGGGCCACGACCTCTGCACGGGCTATGAGTGGTCCTTCCGGCGCGGCGCGCGCTTCGTGACCAGCAACCCCGCAAAGATCAACCTGTTCCGTCTGGACTTCCCCGAGCGCTGGGCCGAGATCGTAGCCGAGACGGAGCGTAAGCACCCCGGCATCACCGCCGAGGAAAAGGTCCTCTGGTGCTGGATCTACACCGTGCGCGACGTTGCGAAGGAGATCCGCCCCATCTACGAGGCCAGCCACGGCAAATACGGCTTCGTGTGCATCCAGCCCAACCCCACGAAGATCCACGCGGGCGACACGCAGGCCATGATCGACGAGATCCGCTTCTTTGAGGCCGCGTTCCGCGACATCTTCGGCACGGACGACCCCAACATCGTTTACAAGATCCCCGCTGTTCCCGCTGCGCGTGAGGCGATCCGGACGCTGAAGAAGGACGGCCTGCGGCTGTGCATCACGCTGAATTTCTCCGTCTTCCAGCATGACACCTTCGGCGACATCATCGGCTACGGCGAATACGGCGACTTCCTCGTGCTCATGGGCGGCATCATCGACGACTATGTCAAGAACGAGCTGATCGCGCAGGGCGTGGACGAGAAGGAAGCGGTCGAGATCTCCCACAACGCCGCGACCTACATCCTCAACCGCTCCTATGCCAACAACCGTACCAAGGGCATCGACCCCATCATCATGGGCGGCTCGGCCCGCGGCGCATGGTCCATCGCCGCTGTTCTGTGCGAGGATGCGGCGCATCCCGTCGCGCTGACCAGCATGGCCAACATGGTCGCGCTCTACGACGAAGCGCCGCGTGCAAACCGCGATGTGATCCGTCAGCCGATCGACGAGAACATCCTCCACACGCTGCTGCGCAGCGAGACGTTCCGCGCGGCCTATGAGCTGCGTGGTCTGAGCGACGAGACTCTGCTCGACTATCCCCCGCTTCAGAAGGTCAGCAAGAGCTTCATCGACGCCTACAACGAGACGCTCGAAAGTCTGCGATAATTCCCGGAGCGTCCGGGACGTGAGAATCGATACATACAAACAGGAAGGAGTGGTTTTACAGTGATCCAGACTATGATCAAGTCCAACAACTACATGGATTCCGTCTTTCTGATGAAAACCGGCAAGGCTGTTGGCGCGCTGGACGGCGTAAAAAAAGCGGTAGCCGTAATGGGTACGGACCTGAACAAGACCGTCCTCCGGGAGTTCGGCGCACTGAACGCCGAGACGGAGGCCGCCGGTACGAACGATCTGATCGTGGCGGTAGACGCGGACGAGGACGTGATGGCCGCGGTAGAGGAATGCCTCGCGGGGCTTCTGAACGCAAAGAAGCCCGCCTCCGGCAGCACCGCACAGCAGTACGTGTCCGTGGAGCAGGCAGCAGCCGCCGACCCGGAGCTGAATCTGGCCGTGATCTCCCTGCCCGGCGACTTCGCCGCCTATGAGGGCATCAAGGCGCTGAAGGCTGGCATGCATGTGTTCATGTTCAGCGACAACGTTCCGCTCGAGGACGAGCTCGAAATGAAGCGGATCGGCCGGGAAAAGGGCCTGCTGGTCATGGGCCCCGGCGCGGGCACCGCGATCATCGACAACATTTCGATTGGCCTCATGAGCAAGGTCCGCCGCAAGCACATCGGCATCGTGGCGGCCAGCGGCAGCGGTCTTCAGGAAGTGGCCATGCTGGTCCATAACTGGGGCGAAGGCATTTCGCAGGCCATCGGCACCGGCGGCCGCGACCTGTCCAAGGAGGTCGGCGGCAGTACCATGCTCATGGGCATGGACATCCTGAAAAACGACCCAGACACCGATGTGATTGTTCTGATCTCCAAGCCGCCTCATCCCGATACGATGGCGAAGATGTTCGCCGCGGTCAAGACCATGGGCAAGCCGGTCGTGATCTTCTTCCTGGGCGGTAAGGCCTCGGACGTGGAAGCCAGCGGCGCATACTGCGCAAAGACGCTGGAGGAGGCCGCCTCCATGGCAGTCGCGCTCGCGCGCGGCGAGACCCCGGAAAAGGGCGACTATGTCGCCTCCGTCTGTGAGGAGCTGCTCCCCCTGGCCAAAGCGGAAGCCGCGAAGCTGACCGGCGGCCAGAAGTACCTCCGCGGCCTGTTCTGCGGCGGCACACACAGCGAAGAGGCGGTCATGCTCCTTCAGGAGATGATCTCCGACCTGTATTCCAACATCAACTTCGGCCATGTGACCATGATGGAAAACCGCCATGTGAGCACGAAAAACTGCTTGGTCGACATGGGCGACGAGGAATTTACCGTCGGCAAGCCGCATCCTGTCATGGATCCGTCCATTCTCAACGACCGTCTCGTGCAGGAGGGCAGCGATCCCGACACCGCCATTCTGCTGTTCGACCTCCTGCTGGGCTACGGCGTCCATGAGGATCCTGCCGGAACGATCGCGGATTCTCTGCGGCAGATCCGCGAAAAAACGGAGGCGGAGGGCCGCCATATCTGCATGATCGCGTCGATCTGCGGCACGGATCTCGATCCGCAGGACTATCAGAAGCAGAAGAAGACGCTGGAGGATCTTGGTGTGATCGTGCTGGAGAGCAACGGCAGAGCGGCGCTGCTTTCCGGACTGATTGCGAAGGAGGTTCAGAAATGAGTGAGATTATCGGCAAGATCAAGGCCATCAACCTGGGCCTTGAGGGCTTCGGCGACGGCCTGCGCGGGCAGGGCGTCAGCGTTGACCAGATCAAATGGAAGCCGCCCATCAACGTCGGGCTGCTGAAAAAGCTGGATCGGCTCGATCCGACGATCGTGGAGAAGATCGAGGCCGCCAACAAGCAGGCCATCGCCAACATGCTGGCGGCGGAGCCCCACTGGATCGGCATCAAAAAGGCCATCGACGTCGTTCCCGGCATGAAGCCCAATATGATCCTGCACTCCGGCCCCCCCAATGACTGGGATCACCTGATCTCCACGCAGAAAAAGGGCGTCGTGGGCGGCGCGCTGCACGCGGGCCTCGCCAAGACGAAGGAAGAGGCCATCGCCATGATCAAGGCCGGCGAGATCGAACTCGGTTCCTGCAACGACCACTTCTGCGTGGGCGCGGGCGCCGGCATCGTGACGGCAAACATGGTGGTGAACGTCTCCAAGGATCTGCGCACCGGTCTGGAAGGCTACTGCATCCCCTTTGAGGGCCGCGTGGGCCTCGGCGTCTGGGGCGTTTACAATGAAGAGGTCGAGCGCAATCTGCGGGAGATCGAGGACGAATTCGGCCCGGCCGTCACGATGGCTCTGGAAAAATTCGGCCCGATCGACGTCCGCAGCATCATCGCCCGCAGCATGCAGATGGGCGACGAGATCCACACGCGCCAGACCGCAGCCGGTCTGATCCTCGTCTCCGAGATCGTGCCCAAGCTGCTCGACACGGGTCTGCCCAACAAGCTCATCAACAAGTGCATCGCCCAGTTCACCGCGACCGAACGCTGGTTCCATCCGCTGGGCATGTCCGGCGGCATGTCCATCGCGCGCAGCATCAAGGGCATCCCCTACTGCACGCTGGTCACATCCATCGCGCAGAACGGCGTGAAGACCGGCATCAAGGTCAGCCATTTCGGCGAGCGCTGGTTCACCGCTCCCGCTCCGCGCTTCGTCGGCTCCTATTTCTCCAGCGAGTGGGGCCCGGAGGACGCCGTCCCCTACATGGGCGACTCCACCGTGACCGAGGTTGTCGGCATGGGCGCGTTCGCGGCGGCGGCGGCACCGGTCGTCATGCGTCTGCGTGACGGCGGCTACCGCGAGGCCATCGCCCAGAGCCGGGAGATGCAGCAGATCACCTACGGCATCAACAGCAACTATCCCATTCCCCTTCTGGACTTCACCGGCCCCGGCATGGGCATCGACGTGCGCAAGGTCATCGAGACCGGCATCACGCCCATCTGCCACGGCGGCATCATCTCCAAGGACGGCGGGCAGATCGGCGCCGGTGCGGCGCGGTTCCCCTCCGACCATTATATGGCGGCGCTCGAAGCGCTGATCGACGATTTCAGCAAATAACCCCCTGCCTGTTGTACTCCGGCGCGCCGGGCAGCTCCTCAAGCCTGTCCGGCGCGCGGCAAGCACCCTCTTTTATGCGACTCCCGACGCAAGAATTTTCCGGAAGGTGAAACACCCCGGCATCACCGACCGTGCCAAAAACTTTTTGAACAAAGAAAGGAATCATTTTATGAAATATCGCGTTCTTGGTAAGACCGGCCTGCGTGTCTCCGCGATCGGCCTCGGAACCTGGCAGTACTGCGGCGACTGGGGCAAGGAATTTACGAACGAAGAGGTCAAGGGCATTCTTGACCTCGCCTCGGAGCTGGGCTTCAATCTGATCGACAGCGCCGCCGGCTACGGTCCGAACCATCTCTCCGAAACGATGGTCGGCGAAGCGATCAAGGGCAGCCGCGACAAGTGGGTCCTGTCCACCAAGTTTGGCCGCTACCGCACCGGCAAGGGCGAGGACACCGTCGTCTGCGACTTCTCCGCCGACGCTGTCAAGGGCCAGTTGGAGGATTCCCTGCGCGCGTTCCAGACCGACTGCATCGACATCTATCTGATGCATTCCGCCCCCACCGACCAGATCGACAACGACGAGCTGTGGACGATGCTGGACAAGGCAAAGCAGGACGGCAAGATCAAGAATTACGGTCTGTCTCTTCAGGGCGTGAAGAATCTGCTGCACTGCGAGATGGCCGATCTGTTCGGCTGCTCCGTGGTCGAGATGATCTACAACGCGCTGGACAGCGCCCCCGGCACAAACGGCACGCTGGACTTCTGCCAGAAGGCGGAGCTCGGCGTTCTGGCCAGAGTCCCGCTGGCACAGGGCTATCTGTCCGGCAAATATAAGCCCGGCGCAAAGTTCGACAAGTCCGACGTCCGCAGCTACTATTACAGCGAAGACATCACGCAGAAGCGCATTGCCGCCGCGCTGGAGTTCATTGAAAAGAACGTCCCCGCGAATGTGACGCCGTCTCACTGGGCCATGGCCTGGAGCGTCGCGCATCCCGCCATCGGCGCCTGCATCCCCGGCTTTAAGAGCATTGCGCAGCTGGAGGACGGCGCAAAGGCCGCCGACTATATCTTCTCCAACCATCCGCTGACGGTCGATTGATCGATCCGAAGCGGGCTCCCCCATTTATCGCAGCGCGGCGAAAGCCGCGCTGCACCAAAAATCAGAAAGAGTCAGATCATACAAGGAGGACCCCCATGGAGCATATCTACAGAAACCTTTACAGAGCCGCGATCACTGCGAAGCATCTGGACGCATGCAAATCGGCCGCCGCAGAGGACGCCGCCGGTATCCGCCGGGAGATCAGCGCCGGCCGGCTGCTGGGCCTTTCCCTGTTCAACTGGAAGCAGCATGTGTTCGTCTATTTTGAGACCGTCGACTGCCAGCTGACCCCCGACGCGCTGCTGCCCGCCGTCTCCGCAACGCTGGAGTCCTGGCCCGGCGAAGCCGCGCCGCGCAAATGGATCTCTCTGATCGATATTTTCCACTTCAACGCCCCCGCCGGGCTGGCGCATTGGAGCAGAAAGACGCCGGTTGAACACCATCTGGGCAAGATCGGCGTTCTGAAGCCCGACCGCATCCAGAATTACTGCTTCTACCACTACGCGCTGCAGGAAGAGCGCGCCTTCGGCGGCGACAAGTACCAGATCATCGGCATCAACGAGAACATTCTCTTCGCCTATATGGAGGCTCCCGCCGTTCAGGAGACTCCCGTGGTCGAGCCGGCGCTGCACACCCATGTCGTGCCCGAAAACTGGGCGGACGCCGGGATCTCTCCCAGCTTCATCCCCTGGGCCGACAAGATCGGCACGGCGCAGGAGCGCCTGAGAGATATGGACGAGGTTCTTTCCGTCTGGTAAACGAAACGCCGCGTCTGTGGGGATAAGGGACCGGCGATTCAGGCCGCCTGCGGTTACATAAGGAGAGCTATGAAAAACAGGACACAGATATTGGTGATCGGCCAGGGCGCAGCCGGACTGCGCGCCGCCTGCGCGGCGGCGGAGACAGGCGCGGAGGTACTGGTCGTCGGAAAAGGAAGCTGCGCGTCTCCGGAGATCATGGGCTTCAACTGCGTGACGGAACCGGGCGACAGCTTCCAGTGCTTCTACGAGGATATCATGCAGGCCGGTCAGGAGATCAACCACACCGCGCTGGCCCGACAGCTGGCGGAGGTTTCGATCCACGAGACGGAATTTCTGACCTCGCTGGGCGTCACGCTTGACCGCAAGGTGGACGGCAGCTATCACACGCTAAGCACGCTCGGCTGCCGCTATCCCCGCCTTGTACACCATCAGGCGCTGACCGGCGTGGAAGAAATGCGCCGGATGGAGCAGTACGCCCGGGAGCTCCATGTGGAATTCATGCCGCGCGTGACCGTCACGGATCTGGTCGTGTGTGACGGCCGCGTCTGCGGCGCCGCGTGCATCCGCAACGAAGACGGCTCGTTTTTTTCCATTCAGGCCGACGCGGTGATCCTTGCCGCCGGCGGCGGCAGCGCCATACACGGCGTCAGCACCTATCCGGGCATCTGCACGGGCGACGGCTACGCCATTGCCGCCCGTGCGGGCGCGACGCTGGTGGACATGGAATTCCAGCAGTTCGAGCCCTGTTCGTTCGTCTATCCGGAGGCGCTGCGTGGCAAGATCGTCCCGACCACCCTGCTGCGCTCCGGCGCACGGCTGTATAACGCCGCGGGCGAGGACTTCATGCCCCGCTACGGCCTTTCCAGCAGCAACGCAAGAAAGGGCCCGCTTTCCCGCGCCATTGCCAGCGAGATCGCGGCCGGACGCGGAACGCCGCACGGCGGCGTGTATTACGACATGACCATGCTGCCGCGGGATATGATCGTGCAGGGGCACTCCATTTTCTATGTTCCCGCGAAGGCCGCCGGATTGGACATCACGCAGGTCCCCGCGGAGATGGCCCCCGCTTCCCATACGTTCATGGGCGGCGTGGAGGCGGAGGCGGACACGTCCACCGGCGTGACGGGTCTGTTTGTCTGCGGCGAGGCGATGGGCGGTCTGCACGGCGCGGACCGGATCGGCGGCAACGCGGGCGCCGAGGTGCTCGTATTCGGCGGACAGGCCGGACGGAGCGCGGCGGCATATCTGACGCAGAACGCGCAGACCGTCTCCGGCACGCAGTTTCAGGACGCGGTCCGCGCGTTCGAGGCACGCCACGCCGGATATCTGAGCCGGACGTCCGGAACGCCGGTATCGGAGCTGCGCGCGCGTCTGATGAAGCTCATGGACCGGCACGTCGGGATCCTGCGGGACGAAGCAGGGCTGCTGACAGCGCTCTCTGGGCTCGACCGGCTGGAGTCCGCCTTTGCGGACGCCTGCTCCGGCGGCGGCAACGGCGTGCGGTCGCTTTACGAATTTTCCAATATGCTTCTGCTCGGGCGGATGCAGGTCATGGCATCGTTCCTCCGGACGGAGAGCCGCGGCGTATTCAACCGCACGGATCATCCCGACCGGGACGACAGCGCCTGGAAGAAGAACATTGTATTCCATCTGAAAAACGGACGCCCCGTGCCTGTCGTCCGTGACTGCAAGTGATAAAGAGAGGAACGCAGCGTGAAAAAGGTACTTCGATTCGACGAAAATGATAATGTCGCCGTCGCGCTGGAGGCCCTGCAGCCCGGCGACGAGCTGTCTGTGGGCTCCGGATGTCTGGAGCTTCAGGCGCAGGAGGCGATTCCGCAGGGCCATAAGGTCGCGCTGCGGCAGATCCCGCAGGGCGGACAGATCTGCAAATACGGCCATGTGATCGGCGTGGCCACCGAAGCGATCCCGGCGGGCGGCTATGTGCATGTCCACAACGTGCTCGACCCGATCGGCAGCTGGAAAAAGCGCAGGCGCACTGTCTACGATCCCGCCGCCGTGCAGGAGATCCCGGAATCCTTCCGTCTGGAAACGGAGCCGGAGCTGACCGGCTACCGCCGCGCAGAAGGCTCCGTCGGCTTCCGGAATTATCTGCTGATCGTCTCCACCTGCGTATGCGGCAACCAGCCGGTGGACAATCTGCGCATCCGTTTCCGCAACGAAACAGACGTGGTGTGCATCACGAACCCCTCCGGCTGCATTCTGATCCAGGACGACCGCGAGATGCAGGAGCGCATGCTGCTCGGACTGGCGAAAAACCCGAACGTGGGCGCGGTGATCTTCGTGGGCCTCGGCTGCGAAGCCGTCCTGGCCGACAAGCTCTGCGCGCAGATGCAGGGACAGAAGCCCGCCGCATGCTACATCGCACAGGAATACGCCTCTTGCGAGGAAACGGAGGCCGCCATCGCCCGGCAGGCGGAGGAGCTGCTCCGGCAGCTGCATGCATGCCGGCGCGAGAAAGTCTCCGTGGCGGATATCCGTCTGGGTGTCCAGTGCGGCGCGTCCGACTGGACGACGGCGGCTGCTGCCAACCCAGCCATCGGCTATTGCAGTAATCTGGTCGTGAAAAACGGCGGCATCTCCATTCTGGGCGAGACATGCGGCTGGTTCGGCGGCGAGGAGGTCCTGATCCGGCAGTCCCGCACACGGGAAACGGCGGAAAAGATCGACGCGCTGCTGGAAAAGATCTATGACCGCTGCCTGTTCTACGGCCGGAGGATCGACGAGGCCAATCCCGCGCCCGGCAACATTGCCGGCGGCATCACGACGCTGACGGAAAAGGCGCTGGGCAACACCATGAAGGGCGGCATGGCTCCCATCGAGGGCGTGCTGGACGTGGGCGGACAGCCTGCGGGCAGGGGCTTCTATGTATCGGACAACCCCGGACTGGACGCGCCCTCCGTGTTCGCGCAGACCATGTCCTCCTGCAACGTGATCCTCTACAGCACCGGGCGGGGCTCGCCGGTCGGTACGCCCATCGCGCCCGTCATCAAACTGACGGCGTCGCCCACCGCGGCCGAGCGCTTTGCCTCGCACATGGATGTGATCCTGACGGATCTGGTGCTTGACGGCGTTTCGATTGCGGATGGCGGATGGCGGCTGTTTGACAAGGTGATCGAGGTCTGCGGCGGACAGGAAAGCGTCGCAGAGGCGCACGGCCACCGGGAATATTCCTTCCCGTTGATGATGGGGCCGATGTAACCATACAAAAACCGGCGCGCTCCATAAGAGAGCCGGACGCCGGTACCGCGAGAAAGGATGGAGGAATTCTATTATGAAAATGCTCATTGGCGGAAAACACTGTGACGCGGCAGACGGCAAGGTCATGAACGTCACGAACCCCGTAAACGGCGAGGTCATCGACACCGTTCCCGTCGCCACGCGGGAGGATATCGACCGTGTCGTCGCGCTTTCCGTGGAAGGCCACAAGGAGTGGGACGCAACGCCGCTGCATAAAAGAATGGCGGTCATGCAGAAATTCGTGGATCTGGCCATGGCGGAGAACACCCGCCGGGAGATCGCGACCGTCTACACAAAGGAAATGGGCCGTCCCTATAAGGAGTGCTACGGCGATTTCAACATTCTGAAAAACCACATCGAGGGCTTCATCTCCGCCGCCCGCAACGATCTGACCGCAACGACGCTGCCCATGGGCGCGGAAAACGGCAAGGAGCGCGATTTTGACTTCACGATCCGCCAGTCCCTCGGCCCGATCGTCTGCATCATTCCCTTCAACGCACCCTTTACCCTGTTTGCGAAGAAGGTCGCGCCCGCGCTTCTGACCGGCAACTCCGTGATCGTAAAGCCCGCGAGCGACGATCCTCTGGCAATGATCCGCCTGGGCGAGCTCATCCTCGAGGCGGGCGTTCCCGGCAACGTCTTCCAGCTCGTCACCGGCCGCGGCGAGCAGATCGGCGACTGGCTCACCGGCGACAAGCGCATCGCGGGCGTCTCCTTTACCGGCTCCACCGAGGCCGGCGCGCGGGTCGCGGAAAACGCAGGCCGCAATCTGAAATTCCAGGTTCTCGAGCTCGGCGGCAACGCCCCGCTCATCGTCTGCGAGGACTGCGACGTGGATTACGCGGTAGCCGAGGCTGTCGCCGGCCGCGCCACGTTCCTCACCGGCCAGATCTGCACGGTGGCCAAGCGCTTCCTGATCCATCGCTCCGTTCACGATGCGTTCGTGTCCAAGCTGGTCGAGCGGGTCAGCAAGATCCGCCTCGGCGATCCGTTCGATCCCGAGACGCAGATGGGCACGCTCATCAGTGAAAAGGCCGCGCGCC
The DNA here is from genome assembly GCA_902796245.1 of Oscillospiraceae bacterium. GTDB lineage: Bacteria > Bacillota > Clostridia > Oscillospirales > Oscillospiraceae > CAG-170. The sequence continues at coordinate 14,095 of CADBOK010000016.1, forward strand.
GTGTGGAGGAGCAGGTAAACCGCATCGTCGAGCAGGGCGGCCGCATCGTGTTCGGCGGCAAGCGCGACGGCGCGTATTACGGCCCCACGGTCGTCGACGGCGTCACGCGCGACATGGATGTCGCCCATGACGTGGAGATCTTCGGGCCGGTCTTCCCCATCATCACCTTCGATACGTTGGAAGAGGCCATTGAGATCGCCAACGACACCAAATACGGCCTCGGCTCCGGCATCATCACCAACGACATGCGCAAGGCCATGAAGGCCGCTATCGAGCTTCAGGCAGGCAACGTCGTGGTCAACGGCCAGACCTTCTACCGCAATCTGCAGACCGCGTTCGGCGGCTATAAGGACAGCGGCGTGGGCCGTGAGGGCCAGATCGTCTCTCTGCTGAATATGACACAGATCAAGAACGTCGTATTCAAGAATATTCTCTGAGCAATCTCTGAATCAAACGCCCCAGGCGAGCCCCGGAGCGGTGGGGGCGCCCCCTTGCTGCTCCGGGGATATTTCTTCTGTCAGGAGGCCAGACCATGCAGATATTAGTCAGCAACGTCGGCAGCACCTCGCTGAAATTCAAGCTGTTTGCCATGCCGCAGGAGGAAGTGCTGTGCACGGCAAAGGTGGAGCGGGTAGGCTCCGAAACTGCGATCTATCAGTATACCAACGAAAAAACCGGCTGGACGCGGAAAGAGACGGCTATCCCGGTGCGCTCCTACGCCGAGGGGATCGAGCTGTTTCTCCGGGACATGACTGACGCCGAACACGGCACGGGCGGAGATATCCGCGAGGTCGGCGGCGTAGGCTTCAAAACGGTTCTGGGAAAAAACTGCGACGGCGTATTCGAGCTCACCGACCAGGTGCTGTCCGCCATGCGGGAGTATCTGTTCATCGCTCCGGCGCACAACGGCCCGTATCTCACGGCGATCGGCGAATTTAACCGCGTTCTGCCGGACGTTCCGAAGATCGGCGTGTTTGAGACCGCGTATCACGCGACGATCCCCATGAAAAACCGTATGTACGGCATCCCCTATGAATGGGTAGAGCGGTACGGGATCACGCGCAAGGGCTATCACGGCGCTTCGTTTACCTACCTTGCGGAGCAGGCCCGCACCGACGGGGACTGGCGCAATATCATCGGCTGCCATCTGGGCGGCAGCTGCTCCGTCTGCGCCATTCAGGACGGGAAGAGCTTTGACGACAGCTTCGGCTTTTCCCTGCAGACCGGTCTGCTGCACGCAAACCGCTGCGGCGACACGGACGCCTATCTCTTCCCCTTCCTTCAGGACGCGGGGCTGTCGCGGGACGAGATCATCGAGGGCTTGAGCAAGCGCGGCGGTCTGCTCGGCATTTCCGGCGTCAGCAACGACCTGCGAGAGATCGAGGCGGCGGCGGATGCGGGCAATGCACGGGCAAAGCTGGCCATCGACGTGTTCGTGACGAGCGTGGTCCGTTATATCGGCGCGTTCTACGCGGAGCTCGGCGGGCTGGACAAGCTGGTATTCACCGGCGGCATCGGCGAAAACTCTGCCCACATCCGGGAAATGATCTGCGGCGCGCTGCCCCATCTCGGGATCCGGCTGGATCCGGAAAAGAACCGCACGCTGCGCGGCGAGGGCTATATTTCCGCCGCGTACTCGCCCGTCCGCGTGCAGGTCATCCCGGCCAACGAGGAGCTCGGCGTGGCCCGGCAGACCTATCGGCGGATCCTGAGCGGCACGGACATGACGGTGGAGCAGACGCTATGATGATCTGCGGCACGGCAGGAGACAGCTTCCGCTCCCGCTATGCGGGCGGGCGGATGGAGCTTCGCGTGCAGGGCGTATTCTCCAAGGCCATGTATCTGCAGCTGCCGGACGGACGGCTCATCATGCTTCACGACGAGACCTTCGGCCTCATCCCCTTCGGGGTCGGACTGCGGACATACGCGGAGCTCGCCGCAAAGCAGCTGACCGTGCAGGCCGGTGCAGCCGGCCGGCTGGACGGCGGATTGCTCACGATCGACGGCTGCCCCGTTTCCATCCGGCTCGAAGCGCGCGCCTGCGCGCCTGTATCCGCCGTGCGGCCCGCGCGCGGCGCGCTGGAAAGCGGAGTCGCCGCATGGGGCCGGCGTCTGTCCGGCTGCGGAAAGGGCGCTGTGCTCCCGCTTCTGGGGCTTGGCAGGCCGGGCGAAGAGAATCTGTTCGCCCGCGCGGCGCAAAAGCCGCTGGCGCAGCTGCGCGGCGCGCTCGTCTCCGACAGCAGGGCCGATATGGAAGCGGCGCTGTTGGGCCTTCTCGGCCTCGGCCCCGGTCTTACGCCGTCGCTGGACGACTTTATCAGCGGCCTGCAGTATACGCTCCTGTTTTCCGCGCGGAACTGGGGGCTGTCTCTGGCGGGCACGCCGGTGCTGACCGAGGCTGTGCAGGCGCTTGCGCCCCGGCGGACCAACCCCTTCAGCGCCTGCTATCTCCTGTCCACAGCCTGCGGGGAACGGTTTTCCCTGTTGGAATCGTTTTTGGACGGACAGGCGTTTCTGAATTCCGGCGCCGGCGAGCAGATCCTGCGGATCGGAGCCAGCTCCGGCGCGGATATGATGTGCGGCATTCTTGGCGCGCTGCGTCTGCTTGGCAGCGCGGATCATGCAACTACGATTTAGAAAGGATACTTCTCATGGGATATCAGCATTGGAACTATGATACGCTCCACACATTCTGCGTGGATGCCTTTAAGCGGTTCGGCTTTACGGAAGCGGAGGCCGATATCATTCAGGACGTACTGCTGACCGCCGACCTGTACGGCATCGAGTCGCACGGCATGCAGCGCATGGTACGCTATCACAAGTGCATTGAAAAGGGCATGATCCATGTGGACGCAAGGCCCGAGGTCGTTTTTGAAACGCCCGTCACCGCCGTCGTCGACGGCCATGACGGCATGGGCCAGCTGATCGGTCACTTTGCGATGGAGCTTGCCATTGAGAAGGCGGAAAAATCCGGCATCGGCATTGTCTCCGCGCGCAACTCCAACCACTACGGCATTGCGGGCTACTACGCCAACATGGCCTGCCGGGAAGGCATGATTGGCCTCAGCTGCACGAACAGCGAAGCGATCATGGTGCCGACGTTCGGCCGCAAGGCCATGATCGGCTCGAATCCCATCGCCTGCGCGATGCCGGCGGAGCCATATAACTTCTTCTTCGACGCCTCCACGACGGTCGTCACGCGCGGCAAGCTAGAAATGTACAACAAGGCCGAAAAGCCGCTGCCCGAGGGCTGGGCGCTGGATAAGAATGGCCATCCGTCGACGAACGCGCCGGACGTGCTGGCGAATATCGTCGCAAAGAACGGCGGCGGCATCATGCCGCTGGGCGGCAGCACGGAAAAGCTCGGCAGCCACAAGGGCTACGGCTACGGCATGCTGTGCGAGATCTTCTCGTCGATCCTCTCGCTGGGCGGCACGTCGAACTACTGCATGACGGGCGGCCGCGGCAACATCTGCCACGGCTTCATGGCGATCAACCCCACCTTCTTCGGCGACGCGGAGGCCATCAAGCGCCATCTGTCGACGTATCTGGAAGAGCTGCGCGAGAGCCCGAAGGCTGACGGTCAGGAACGCATCTATACGCACGGCGAGAAGGAGATCGCGGCAGTCGGCGACCGCATGAAAAACGGCATTCCCGTCAATGATAACACCATGGTCGAGGTGCTCGATCTGTGCAATTATCTTGGGCTCGACTTCGGCAGCTACTTCGGCGACTATCGCCCGCCGGTCAAGAAGGACGTCTTCAAGGGGAATTATTAAGGAGAATCACTGTGGATTACGCAAAAAAATCTCTTCGCCTGCATGGCGAATGGAGGGGAAAAATCGAAGTCACGGCGCGCGTGCCGGTCGAGACGAAGGACGATCTGAGCCTTGCTTACACGCCGGGCGTCGCTCAGCCGTGTCTCGAAATTCAGAAGGATCTTGAAAAAAGCTACGAGCTGACCCGCCGCTGGAATCTCTGCGCCGTCATCACCGACGGCTCGGCCGTCCTCGGCCTCGGCGATATCGGCCCGGAGGCCGGCATGCCGGTCATGGAGGGCAAATGCGTGCTCTTCAAGGCCTTCGGCGATGTGGATGCCTTCCCGCTGTGCGTCAAGACGCATGATGTGGACGAATTCGTCAATACCGTCGCGCTCATCTCCGGCTCGTTCGGCGGCGTGAACCTCGAAGACATCTCCGCTCCCCGCTGCTTTGAGATCGAGCGCAAGCTCAAGGAACGCTGCGACATCCCCATCTTCCACGACGACCAGCACGGCACCGCCGTTATTACGCTGGCCGGCCTGACCAACGCGCTGAAGGTCGTTGGGAAGAAGAAGGAGGACGTGAGGATCGTCACCTCCGGCGCCGGCGCGGCAGCCATCGCGATCGTGAAGCTGCTGCTCTCCGCGGGCTTCAAAAACGTCACGATGTGCGATCGCAAGGGCGCGATCTACAAGGGGCGTGAGGGTCTCAACTGGATCAAGGAGGAAATGGCCGAGGTCACGAATCTCGAGCGCAGGGCTGGAAGCCTTGCCGACATGCTCATCGGCGCAGATGTGTTCATCGGCGTCAGCGCGCCCGGGACCGTCACGACCGAGATGGTCAAGACCATGAACAAGGATGCGATCGTCTTCGCCTGCGCGAACCCGACGCCGGAGATCTTCCCGGAGGACGCGAAGGCGGGCGGCGCGAAGGTCATCTCGACCGGCCGGAGCGATTACCCGAACCAGATCAACAACGTTCTGGCCTTCCCGGGCATCTTCCGCGGCGCATTTGACGTGCGCGCGAGCGATATCAACGAGGAAATGAAGGTCGCCGCCGCGCACGCGCTGGCGGAGCTCATCTCCGAGAGCGAGCTCTCGGAGGACTATATCATCCCCAAGGCCTTCGACCACCGCGTCGGCCCCGCCGTCGCCAAGGCAGTCGCCGAAGCCGCGAGAAGAAGCGGCGTAGCGCGGATCTGAGCGGAATACAGGAGGCTGACCCATGCAACTGGAATTTGGATATGGCGGCGGCGTGCAGACCGTGGAGCTTCCGCAGGAGAATCTGCTTGGCGTCCTCCATGCCGCCCCCATCGAGCATGAACGCCGGGGACCGGATGCGGTCTCGTGGGCGCTGGCGCACCCCATCGGCTCAGCACCGCTCCATGCGCTGGCCAGACCCGGCCAGAGGATCGCGATCGTCACCAGCGATATCACGCGTCCCCTGCCCTCTTATCAGATCCTCCCCGGCGTTCTGATCAGCCAGGGCGGCGCGCCGAAGGACGCCAATCTGTACCAGACGCAAAAGGCGCTGGACAACGCAAAGCACGCCGTCAAGGACGGCGGCACCATCATCCTGATCGGCGCCTGCCCGGAGGGCCTAGGCAGCAAGACCTTTTCTGACTGGCTGCTCGCCGCGCCGACCGCGCATTCCATGGTAGAGCGCATCTCCCGTAATTTCCAGCTGGGCGGGCACAAGGCGGCCGCTATCGCGATGGTGCTGGAGAAGGCGTCCATCGACCTGATCCCGGAAATGGACGACGACTTTGTCCGCCGCATCTTCCTCGAGCCAAGGCCCTCTGCTCAGGCGGCGCTGGACGCCGCCTTCCGGAAATACGGCCCCGCCGCCACCGTCCTCGCCATGCCCCACGGCGGCTCGACACTGCCGTATCTGCAGGACGCAGGCCCCGATCACAGCCGGACATAACAAATTGAAAAGCAGCCGATCTCAAATGAGACCGGCTGCTTTTTCAGACAATATGCAAGTTCAGGCCCAGACGCTCAGGCCCATGTGATACCACCTCAGGCGCTCGGGCGTAATGACGGTGCAGCCCGGCACGCGCGCGTGCACGGCGCGCTCCATCTCCGCGATGCGCGGCAGATACACGTCCTCGCTCATGGCCAGATCCATATGGTGCGGAATGAGTACCTTCACGCTGCCCGCCTCGGCCATGGCCGCCAGATCCTCCGGCGTCTGCTTGGTGAACTGCATGATGGCGATATCCGGCTTCAGCTCGCGGATGATCCCGAGCTGCTCCGGGGTGGCGTTGCTGCCCCAGAACATGATCTTCAGCCCGCCGGGCGTCGTGATCAGATAATCGCGGTATTCCAGATCGCCGAAATTGCCGCACGCCAGCCGCTGCGGCGTGTTGACCCACGGGCGCTGGTGCGCCGGGTCGGTCAGGTCCGCATGTGTGCAGTGCTGGTTCGTATGGCGGGCAAACAGCGCGCGCACCCGCGCGCCGCCGAAGTCCAGCTCCAGATTCGGCGTGACCGGGTAGACGTCATGCGGGTTCGCATTGAGCATCTCGATCAGCGCCGGGGCGCTCAGCTCGCCGCAGAGCACCGGGCAGTGAAATTTCTCCATCACATACGCCAGATCGGTAATATGGTCCCAGTGTGTGTGCGACAGCAGCACGATATCTGCGCCCTCGATGACCTCCGGGCCGAAGGGCGCACGCGGGCTTTCGCCGATGCACGGGTCGATCACGATCCGAAAATCACCGACACGGATCTCAAAGCAGGCGATCGTCAGCCAGCGGATGGAGACCTCCGGCCGGAGCTGCGGTTGCTCGATCAGCATCATATCTCTCCCTTTTCATTGCATTCCCGGCGCAGATGCGCCGGTTTTTCTTTTGTTTGTCTGCAGCCGCGCACAAAGCACGGCCCCCGCCGCCGCCGTCGCGGCCAGCAGGCCGAAAGCTCCGCCAAGGCCCATCCCATCGCAGGCCGCGCCCATCAGGACGGGATAAACGATCCCCCCGATGCCGCAGCCCGCGCTCATGACGCCTGCTGCGCCCGCACCGGCTTCCGGGAACAGCCCGGTCGCCTGCGCGACGAGCGTGGACCAGATCGGGCCGTAGGAAAAGCCCGCCGCGAAGCAGCACACGAGCGATACCGTGGGATGCTTGGACACAGCCAGTGCCAGCAGGAATGCCGCGCTTGCCAGAAAGCAGCCGATGAGCGTCTTCTTCGGGTCGCGCAGAACGGCGCTGAACAGCATCCGGGAAACGGTCATGCCGACCCAATAGGCCGAGATCGCCGCGGCTGCGAGATCGCCCGCCGACAGACGCACGGAAAACAGGCTCTCGGCAAAGTAGCTGATGCCGTTTTCCAGCCCGACATACAGCAAGATCGAGAAAAACAGCAGCCGGAACGCGCGCGAGGCGAAAAAGTTTGTCCGCGCCTTTGCCTTCTTCTGCGTGACGATCTGCCGCTTCGGGAACACCGTGAGCAGAAGCAGCAGCGCCAGCAGCGTATAGGCTGCCGCGCAGATCAGAAACGGCAGCCGCCAGCTTGCATGGCGGCTTTTCTGCAGCCACTGCACCAGAAACGGGCTGATCACCGCGCCGAGCGAGAGCAGCGCCTGTGACAGGTTGATATAGCGCGCGCCCTTCTCCGCGTCCAGCTCGGATAAAACGGCGGACGATACGCTTTCGCACACGCTGTAGCCCGCGCCGACGCAAACCGCGCCAATCACATACACGCCGAGGCTCTTGGAAAGTCCCGCCAGAAAGCAGCCCACGGCGAAAACAGCCGCAAAGATGCACAGCACCGGCTTTTTCCCGATCCGGTCCGCCAGCGCGCCCAGCACGACCGGCAGCACGACCGCCGCGACATGCTGCGCGGCCACCAGTCCGCCCATGCCCGCGGCATTCTGTCCGTATTCCCGTGAGACCTCGCTGATGACGAGCTGCACCCCGCCGAGGTAAAAGCCATAGAAGAACAGCACCGTGCAGAGCAGCGCCAGCACCCACCCGGGGCGCAGTTTTGTTTTCATGTTTCCTCCGCGACCTCCACAGCCGCGCCGGTCGCGCGAATCTCGTCCAGCTCCTCCGGCCTGGCCCCGCTGTCCGTGATGACCGTGAAGCGGTCGTCCAGACGGCAGATCCCGGTGAAGCCCGCGCGTCCAACCTTGCGGCGGTCGGCGGCGATGATCGCCCGGTGTGCCTGCTGGATCATGATCCGGTTGACCATGGCTTCCTCCGCGTGATACGTCGTGATACCCTGCACGGCGTTCACGCCGTCCACGGACAAGATCGCCCACGCGGGCTGATAGCGCCCGAGCTGCTGCACGGCGTCGTCGCCGAACGTAAAGCCGTAGATCGCGTTGATCTCGCCGCCCAGCAGCACGACGTGCGTTTCCGGATACCCGGCCAGCACCTCCGCCGCGCGGATGGAGTTGGTCACGACGCAAAGGCGCTTGCGGGCGCAGAGCGCCTCGGCCACGCGCAGCGTGGTCGAGCCGGAATTGAGGAACAGCGTATCGCCGTCCTGAATGTGCGATAGCACCTTGGCAGCAATGGCGCGCTTCTGTGCGGCAAGCGCGTCCGGAGCGGCCTCCTGCACAGGCGTCTGTACCGGCTGCGCCGGGATGGCGATCGCACCGCCGGGGATGCGCACGAGGCGGTTTTCCGCCGCCATCGTGTCCAGATCCGTGCGGATCGTCGTCTGCGTCGCGTTCAGGAGCCCACTCAGCTCCGCGACCGTTACCTGTCCGTTCTGCGCCAGAAGCTCCAGAATCCGCTTTCTGCGAATGTCGATCTTCAGTCTGCCTGCTGCCATAGCTTACACGTCCTTTTTCCTTATAGGGCTTTATGATTGAGCCGCTCGCCGACCGCTCCGCCCGGATGGATGAGGGCGAACTGTTCGGCCTGATAGCCCGTTTCTTCGATGAGCGCTGCCTGTAATGCGTGGAAGATCATGCAGAGGGCCGTCGTGGACGACGTACCCTGCGCGTTCCACTTGTCCGTCTCGCGGTTGACGTGCTGCTTGAGCACCACGTCCGCCGCCTGCGCCAGCGGCGATTCCAG
>CADBOK010000017.1 GCA_902796245.1 Oscillospiraceae bacterium
ACTTATCACAATGCTTTGAAAGCGTATGTACAGTCACTGGAAGGTGCTGAAGAAATCTCTGCTGTTACATACGGCATGACGCTGCCAGAACCGTACCTGTCTGAGATGAACGCAAAGCTTGCTGTTGCACAGGCTCAGATGAACGCTATCACAGAAAAGCTGGGCAACTAATATGAAGCGGCTGAAGGTATGTCTCAAACTGCTTGTGCTTGCCGTTATCGGCGGCGCAATCTATGTCGGCATTGAGATGCTTTGGCGTGGGCACAGTCATCCATCCATGTTTATTCTCGGTGGACTGTGCTTTGTTTCTATTGGTTTAATCAACGAGCTCTTCCCGTGGGAATTAGGAATCGTGTGGCAAGCCTTAATCGGCGGAACAATGGTGACCTGCCTTGAGTTTATTACCGGCGTTATCGTGAATATATGGTTGAAGCTGGGTGTCTGGGATTATTCTGGACTCCCTCTTAACATTTTGGGGCAAGTCTGTCTACCGTTCTATTTTGCGTGGGTTGGCTTATCTGTCGTGGCAATCGTGTTTGACGATTATCTTCGTTATTGGTTTTTCGGCGAAGAGAAGCCGCATTACAAGATTGTCTGATTATAAAACAATGCTTTTATCAAGGAGGTGGTTCGCATGAACGCCGACGAAAAAATCTGGCGCTATTTGAAATCTGCTGGTCTGAATGATTTCGGCGTCGCGGGTTTGATGGGGAATCTTTTTGCAGAGAGCGGACTGAATCCCAAGAACCTCCAAAATACATACGAGAAGAAACTTGGCATGACTGATGAAGAATATACTGCCGCCGTCGATAGCGGCAGTTATTCCAACTTTGTGAAAGACAGTGCCGGTTACGGATTAGCTCAGTGGACGTACTGGTCACGCAAGGACGCTTTCCTTGCCTCCTGTAAAGCCGCAGGAGCGTCCGTAGGGGACATGGATGCCCAGCTCAACTTCCTGCTTAAAGAGCTGTCTGTGGGCTATTCTGGGCTGCTGAGCACCCTCAAGAGCGCATCGTCTGTCCGTGAGGCATCCAATGCTGTTCTTCTCCAATTTGAACGTCCTGCCAATCAGGGACAGAGCGTCCAAGAAAAACGAGCCAGCTACGGACAAGCTTATTACGACAAGTTCGCTGGCAAAATCCAAATCAATACACCAGAACAGGAAGGAGGATGCAAGTTGAAAATTGTAGACAACCTGACAACGGTTAACTTCCGTTCAGGCAACATGACTCCGAAGTACATCGTCATTCATTATTTCGGTGCGCTCGGAACCGCAAAGAGTGTCTCTGAATATTTCAAGACACCGGGTATTCAAGCGTCTGCCCATTATGCGCTTGACGAGGGCGATACCATCTATCGCTGTGTCCGCGATAAGGACATCGCATGGCACTGTGGTGCGAACAAGTACAAGCACCCTGAGTGCCGTAACTCTAACTCCATCGGGATTGAAGCACGCCCTTCCAAAATCAATCGCAAGAGGGTTATGGCTTCTGATACTGATTGGTATTTCGAACCAAAAGTTGTGGACAACCTCGTATGGTTGACAAAGAAGCTGATGGCTCAGTACAACATTCCTGCAGACCACGTTATCCGTCATTATGATGTGACCGGAAAACTCTGTCCGAGACCGTGGTGTTGCGCCGACATGAATGTCTATTACAAGACGAGTGGCGACGCACAGTGGGAAGAGTTCAAAAAGAGAATCGGCGACGGCAAAGAGGAGGATGAAGATATGACTCTGGACACATTCAAGGAACTGATGAAGGAGTACCGTGCAGAGCTGCAGGACAATGACTGCGGCACTTGGAGCAAGGAAGCTCGTGAGTGGGCTATCTCCAACGGTCTCATCAATGGCACTGGCACTGAGGTGAATGGTGAACCCAACTATGCTTGGGCTGACCAGCTTACCCGTGAACAGGCTGCTGCTTTGTTCTATCGTTTTGCAAAACTGATGGGTAAAGCGTGATGGCTACATATAGCGGCAGCAGACAGCAAGCAAGGCGAAGGAGAAAACGCACAAGCAAACAGGACGCTTTTTCAAAAAAGCTGATTGACGATATCCGCTCCCTTCTGTGGATTGTTACAGTCGGTGGGTTACTTTTAGCGTTCTATTGTGTAAAGCGGAACTATACCGGAGCGCTGCCGTGGATTGGGGCAATGGTTGGATTGCCGTGGTCGGCACATGGCGTGGTATGCGCATTTTATTTGAACCTGTGTAAATCTGACCATTCTGCTGGTGGTATCACATTCGAAAGCGCAAAGGCAAAAGGCTTCGTCGAAGACCCAAGCTGGGAGAGTCCAGCAATCTAAGGTGAAGGGCGGCACCTGAAATCCGCCCCACTACCTTTTAGAGAGGAGTTTGTATATGGAATTTATTGTGGAGAATTGGTATGTAATTGTTACTGGCATTGTGTTTATCGTTGGCGGCGTCATGGCTGTCCTGCGTTGGCGCAACCTGTCCACCGACAAGAAGTACGAGCAGATTCGTGGATGGCTTCTGCAGGCTGTTCTTGGTGCTGAACGCGAGTTCGGTTCCGGTACGGGCAAACTGAAGCTGTCATCTGTTTACGACAAGTTCTGCGAGCGTTTCCCTTGGTTGGCAAAGGTCTTGCCATTTGAAACCTTTAGCAAATACGTTGATGACGCCCTTAGCGAAATGAAAGACGTGTTGAAACAGAACTCTGCTATTGCCTCCATAGTGGAGCCGAATGAAGGGAGCAAATAAAACAGAGGAGGTTTCTCTTATGACTGAGCAAGAGACCGTCATGCTGATTGAGACCGAGCAGAGATGCAAGTCCAATACGCACAGAATTGACAACTTGGAAGGTGAGCTGAAGGAAATTCAGAGCGAGCAGAAGGCTATCTACAAAATCGCTACTTCCGTCGAGCTCATTGCGCAGCGTGTCAGTAATATCGAAGGCAAGGTGGATGACACCAATCGCAAGGTAGATGCACAGGCAAAAGCGTGGCAGGAAACCGAGCGTAAGCTGTCTGAGAAAGTTACTGAGACAGAGAATCAACCGTACAAGCAGATTGCAAAGAATGTGAACAGCGTCAAGGTCGCAATCATCACTTGCATTTGTACTTTGCTTGTGTCGGGTATTATCGGAGCAATCATCGCATTTGGAAAATAACATCTGAGAATATTTTGTGGGTGTAAATATTCTTTGAAGGCGGCAGCAGGACTGCCCGCCGCAGCGTTGAAGCAAGTGATGGGGTCAGCATCCGTACACTTGTGGAGCTTGACCGAGGGTTATGCGGTTCCCACAGGCTGACGTAGGAGAAATCCGAAAGAAAACGCTAACAGAAAATTCATTTGACAAATGCCGATGATAGAGTCTATAATAATAACACAAGGGACGCCTGCTACCAACAAGCGCCCCCTGCGGTGGAAACCCAGACGGTTGCCACAAACATACATTCTTACTGGGAAGAGGGTTTAACCCTCAAACAACAGTGAGCCGCTCTGCTTGCGACAGACGGCTCACTTCTTTCTGTTACGGAACTTGTCCCATGCTTGGATAAGAATCCAGCAGATAGACGCAATCCAAAAAACTTCTTGAAGAGTTATGTATGGTCACCTCCCTGAGAAAAATTTCCCGCGAGGGCTACATACACGCCTCCATTCCGCACTCGCGGGATGACAGGCAACCGTCTTTTTAGCCGTACACCGTCTACAAAGGAGAAGGGCATGGCTACGAGCCCGGAAACTCGACGCGGACGGTGGGTTCCACAAGAACCATTATAAATAACTCCGATGAAAATGTCAAATAGACAAGATATATGAGAGCTGCTGTTGAGGTATGCTCTCATTTTTTTGCGCGTGTCACGAATACTATATACTTTTCGGGACAGATTTTGCTAAAAAGAAAAGGGCAGGAATGGGATTTTGATTTCCCAAACCTGCCCTTATTTTTTACGCTGATATATGTATGATGGCTAAAGAAAGCACCCCGTCAAAGACGGGGCACTCCTTAGTAGCCATGTTGAATTCAAAGTGAATTGGTGTAAAAGTGGTGTCAAACCAGAGGTTGCATCACCTACGACCGTTGTGCCACAACGCTTTCTTAGCTCTGAGGCTTCATCGTGGGGAACAGGATGACATCGCGGATGGTGTCTGCGCCGGTAAAGAGCATGACGGCGCGGTCGATGCCCATGCCCATGCCGCCCGTGGGGGGCATACCGTATTCAAGCGCGGTGAGGAAATCCTCGTCGAGCATTTCCGTCTCGTCGTCGCCGCGTTCGCGCTGCTCGACCTGCTTCATGAAGCGTTCGCGCTGGTCAATCGGGTCGTTCAGCTCGGAATAGGCGTTGCCCATCTCGCTGCGGCAGATGAAGAACTCGAACCGCTCGGTCAGGCGCGGGTCCTCCGGACTGCGCTTGGTCAGCGGGCTGACCTCGACCGGGTACATCGTGATAAAGGTCGGCTGCACCAGATGCTCTTCGACCTTCTGGTCGAAGCAGGCGTAAAGCGCATTGCCCCACGTCTTTTCGGCGGCCTCCGCCAGCTCGACGCCGACTGCCTTTGCTGCCGCAACGGCCTCCGCATCGTCGGTGATCGCGCCGAAATCAACGCCGACATACTGCTTGACGGCATCTACCATCGTCAGCCGCGGCCAGCCGGGGGTCAGATCGATCGTTTCGCCCATCCATTTCAGTTCATAGGTTCCAAGATATTTCTGGGCGAACGTGGTGTAAACGCCCTCGGCAATGTCCATCATGTCGTGGAAATCGGCGTAAGCCTGATACAGCTCAACCGTGGTGAACTCGGGGTTGTGCTTGGGGTCCATGCCCTCGTTGCGGAAAATACGGCCGACCTCGTACACGCGATCCATGCCGCCGACGATCAGGCGCTTCAGGGGAAGCTCCGTCGCGATGCGCATATACATATCGATATCGAGCGTATTGTGGTGCGTGATAAAGGGCCTTGCCGCGGCGCCGCCCGCGATGGTGTTGAGGACGGGCGTTTCGACCTCGATATAGCCCATATTGTCCAGATAATCCCGCAGATGCTTGATAAACTGCGAACGGATGATGAAATTCCGTTTGACCTCCGGGTTTACAATCAGGTCGACGTAGCGCTGACGGTAGCGCGTCTCCTTATCGGTCAGCCCGTGGAACTTCTCAGGCAGCGGCAGCAGGGACTTGGACAGCAGCGTGATGGTCTTCGCGCGCACGGACATTTCGCCGCGCTGCGTGCGGAAGATCTCGCCCTCGACGCCGACGATATCGCCGATGTCGTATTTCTTAAAGCGGTTATATTCGGCCTCGTCCATCTCATCCTTGCGGGCGTAGAGCTGGATGCGGCCTGTTTTATCCTGCAAGTCGCAGAAGGACACCTTGCCCATGCCGCGCTTGGACATGAGACGGCCCGCGATGGAGACGGGCTTGCCCTCCATCTCGTCAAAATGATCCTTGATCTCCTGCGCGGTCGTGGTGCTGACGAAGCGGGTAATGGTAAACGGATCCATTCCCTCCGCCTGCAGCTGCGCGAGCTTTTCACGGCGGACCTTGATCTGGTCGCCGAGGCTGACCTGCGGGGCCGCGTTCTGCTGATTCCTGTTTTCCTGTTCCATAGCTATCCTCTTTTTCTGATTCGTTACTTTTCGACTGTCAGGATCTTGTACTTCAGCACGCCGATGGGCGCGTCGACCTCAACGATATCGCCGACCTTGTGGCTGAGCAGCGCCTTGCCGAACGGGGAATCGTCGGAAATGCGGCACTCCATGGGGTTGGCCTCCTGCGAGCCGACGATGGCGTAGAGCTCCTCGTCGCCCGTCTCCATGTCCTCGACCTTGATGGTGCAGCCGAGGCCGATCTTGCCTTCGGAGTCCTCTGTCTCGTCGATGATGACGGCGTGGGCGAGGATGTTCTCAACCTCTGCGATGCGGCCGTAGAGCTTGGCCTGCTCGTTTTTGGCCTCGTCGTATTCGCTGTTCTCAGAGAGGTCGCCGAACGACCGGGCCTCCTTGATCTGCTCTGCTACTTCCTTTTCGCGGGTCGTCTTCAGATAAAAAAGCTCCTGCTCCAGCTCCTTGAGGCGGAGCGCACTGATCTTGAATTCTTTTGCCATGTTTACGATCGTTCCTTCCATAATCGGTCAGGCGGAAAGCGCCTGGTATTTACAGTGATTCAGCAGACATTATATCGGGCAAAGATGGGGATGTCAAGAGAGTTTCTGGGTGATTACGCGGATTGCGGCCTGTAATTGTGCGTCGTCCGCTTTTTCCAGCCGGCCATAGGAAAGTTTCGCACTGTTCTCCTCGGAAAGCTCGACAATCACGTCCGGCGTGACGCCGGTATCGGTCAGACTGCGGCCCTGCGGCGTGTAGTATTTGCCGATGGACAGATTCAGCATCGAACCGTCCGAAAGCGTGAAGGCCGTCTGGAAATTGCCCTTGCCGACCGTCTTCGTCCCGACGACCGTGCCCCAGCCGTATTCCTGAATCGCGGCGGCGAAAAACTCTGCCGCGGAATAGCTGTCCAGATTGACAAGCACGGCCATGGGCAGCTCGATGCAGCGCTCGTCTGAGCGGTCGGACTGCTTTGTGCCCTGATAATCCTCGCTCTGGAACAGGATGCCCTCCGGCAGAATTTTATCCAGCACCTTGACCAGCTCGTCCTTATATCCGCCGCCGTTATTGCGTACGTCGAAAATCAGCGCCCTTGCGCCCTGTGCGATCAGATCGTCCATGGCGGCGATTGTTTCCTCCGCGCAGCGGGAGTCAAAATTGGCGATTTTAATATACCCGATCTGCCCGTCCAGCATGTCATATGTCGCAACAGGCGTCTGGATGCTGCGGCGCTCGACCGCGGCGGGGAAGCGCTCTTCGCCGCGCAGAATGGTCAGCGTCACGAAGGTCCCTTCCTCACCGCGCACCTTTGCCCGCGTTCCGGTCATGCCAAGGTCGAGCGTCTTTTCGCCCTCGACCTCTGTGATGATATCGCCGGTGAGGAGTCCGGCTTCCTCCGCCGGACTTCCGGCAGTCACGGCCTCGATGCGCATGCCGCCGAGGGCTTCCTGCGCGGAGATGGTCACACCGATGCCGACATAGGCGTTTTTCATCTGTTCGTCGTAGCTGCTTTTTTCCTCCGCGGTCAGATAATAGCTCCAGCGGTCGCCGGTCGCGCTGACCATGGCAGCCGCGGCCGCGTCGGCAAGCTCGGTTTCATCGTAGTCGTCAATAAAGAACCGGTCGAGGTATGCGCCGATCTCCGCCGTTTTGGCCTCGGCGGGCGTCTGTTCGCGCCGCATGAGGCGCATGGTCACGATGGACGAGCCGAGGATCGCTGCTGTGAACGCAAGCGCAAGAAGCATTATTTTCTGCCATTTTTTCAAGATGGATACCAGCCTTTCCGGGGAATTCAAGACACGCGGCCCGGAGCCGTGCGGCTCCGGGCCTTTTTCTTACATACCGAAATAATCGCGGTTTGCGCGGGCATTGCGGATGGCGTACCAGACGAGCGCTCCCAGCACTGACGCCAGAAGCACCAGCGGCCACGGGTAGGGGAGGAAGGGCGTTTCGCGCAGATCGTTCAGCAGCATGCATATGCCGTAGCCCATCGTCATGACCGCCATGACCGCGAGCGGCGGCATGATATACCCGATGTATGCCTCTTCATCCGCACAGTCGGAAATTTTCTTCTCCTTCGGCACCAGCAGACCGTTCCGGAACAGCCGCTTTGTAACGGCCAGCCGCAGGAACGTATACAGGCAGTACGCGCCGCTGGCCAGCAGGATCAGATCCAGAAACAGTGTCATATCATTCATTTGTATGTTCCTCCCGTTCATTCTTTTCGGACTGCTTCCACTCACGCACGCTTCGGACCGCGACGATCACCAGCAGCGCCGCGCCGATGATGGAAAACGCGATCGTGCCGCACAGCGCGGCGATACGCTCGCTGGACCAGACGCCGCTGGCGGCGAGGCCCGGATAATCCCGGCCCATCTTGATGGCCAGATAAATCAGATATCCGCCGCAGAGCGCGTACATCAGCTTCCGCCGGTTGTCAAAGTCGTTTTTTCTCTCCGGCTTTTTCTCCGCAGCCTCCTGCGTCGCATCCGGCTTTTTTTCCAGCTCGTCCATATCGCGGCCTCCCAATACAATAATATGAATATGATATATCATACACGATTGCGCGGAAAAAAGAAAGAGAAAATATCAGCGCCTGCGAAATTTGAAGCAGCCCGGAAACCGGCCCTGCAAAACCGGATTTTAAGGCAATACGGCGGCATATACCTGATGAGCGAAAAATTTGTATAATTTCAGCGCACAATTTTCACCTTTTTGTGGACAATTTTCATGCCCCTTCGGGCGCAGGCCTGCTACAATGGAAGCTGTAAGGAAGGAGTGCCGCCCGAGGCGGCAGGAGAGCGCAGCCTCTCGCCAGTTTCCCGGAAGGGAAGGGCTCCACCCGGCGCGAAGCGGTTTTGCGCGCTGCAAGAACAAAACGTTTCGTTTTTCCATTCACAGGAAAACACGCCGCAGGAGAAAGGGGAATGTGAAAGAAAGATGGCCGAAACGATTCTCAGAATGACCGGTATCCAGAAATACTTCCCGGGCGTCCACGCGCTGGACAACGCGCAGCTGGAGGTCCGCGAGGGCGAGGTCATGGCGCTGGTCGGCGAAAACGGCGCCGGCAAGTCGACGCTCATGAAGGTGCTGACCGGCATCTACCCGAGCGACGGCGGCACGATCGAATTCTTTGGAAAGCATGTCGACATCCACGGCCCGCGCGACGCGCAGGCGCTCGGCATCTGCATCGTCCATCAGGAGCTGAACCTCATGCAGCACCTGACCGTGGCGGAAAACATCTATATCGGGCGCGAGCCCATGAAGGGCCTGTTCGTCGACAAGGCGAAGCAGAACGCCATGACGCAGGAGCTGTTCGACAAGCTGCATCTGGATCTCGACCCGAAGGCCGTCGTCAAGACGCTGTCGGTCGCAAAGCAGCAGATGGTCGAAATTACAAAGGCCCTGTCCCATGAAAACACAAGACTGCTTATCCTCGACGAGCCCTCCGCCGTCCTGACCGACACGGAGATCGACGACCTGTTCGTCTTCATCCAGCAGCTCAAAAAGACCGGCGTCGGCATCGTCTATATCTCCCACCGCATGGATGAGCTCAAGCGCATCACCGACCGCATCACCGTCATGCGCGACGGCCAGTATGTCGCCACGCTTGACACCCCCACGGCGGAAATTTCCGAGGTCATCCGCCTCATGGTTGGCCGCACGATCTACGAAGAGCCGAAAACAAAATCCGCATGCCCGCCCGACGCGCCCGTCGTGCTCGAGGCCGAGCATCTGAATTCCCTCGATGTGAAGGACGTATCGTTCAAGCTCCGCAAGGGCGAAATCCTCGGCTTTGCCGGTCTGGTCGGCGCGGGCCGCACCGAGACGATGCGCCTCATCTGCGGCGCGGACCCGATGGACTCCGGCACGATCCGGGTAGACGGCAAGGACGTAAAGATCCGCAGCCCGAAGGACGCCGTCCACCACGGCATCGGTTATCTCTCCGAGGACCGCAAGCGCTACGGCCTGTGCCTCAACCTGTCCGTCACAGACAACACCGTCCTGCCGAGTCTCGAGCAGCTGTTCAAGGGCCCGTTCGTCCATGACAGAAAAGCGCACCAGCTTGCGCAGGAGCACGCCGAACAGATCCGCACGAAGACGCCGTCCGTCCGTGCCCGCGTCGGCAGCCTCTCCGGCGGCAACCAGCAGAACGTCGTCATTTCCAAATGGCTCCTGCGCGACTGCGACGTGCTCATCTTCGACGAGCCGACGCGCGGCATCGACGTCGGCGCAAAGAGCGAGATCTACAAGCTGATGACCCAGCTTGCGGAGGAAGGCAAGTCCATCATCATGATTTCCTCCGACATGCCGGAGCTGCTCCGCCTGTCCGACCGCGTGATCGTCATGTGCGAGGGTCACGTCACCGGCGAGCTCGATATCTCCGAGGCCACGCAGGAAACCATCATGACATATGCAACCAAGAGAGAAGTGGGGTAATCATTATGGAAAACGTAGGTAAGAAAAAGCTGGATATGCAGAAGCTGCTTGCGCCTGCCGCGCTGGTCATTCTGTATATTGTGTTTTCGATCTTCGGCAATAACTTCCTGACGCTTGATACGGTCAAGAATATTCTCGAATCCAGCTACTATATCGGCTTCATGGCCTTCGGCGTGACGTTCATCATCATCACCGGCGGCATCGACCTGTCGCTCGGCACGGTCATGATGTGCGCGGCGCTGCTGGGCGGCTACGCATTCAAGCAGGGCTGGCCCCTGATCCTTGCAATCATCCTGACGCTGTTCGTCGGCATCGCGTTCGGCTTTGCCAACGGCGTTCTGATTGCAAAGCTCAAGCTGCCCCCCTTCATCGCGACCCTCGGTACGCAGATGATGGCCGCCGGTCTCGGCTCCATCATCACCAAGGTGCAGTCCCAGACATGGCCCACCGCCACCGCCGAAGTCGGCGGCTGGTTCAAAAAGGTCTTCATCCGCGCGGAGCTGTTCGGTGTCAGAGGCTTCCCGGTCGGCGCGTTCTGGCTGCTCGGATTCTTCATCATCGCAGCGCTCATCCTGCATAAGACCAAGTTCGGCCGCTACGTCTACGCCATCGGCTCCAACGAGGAGGCGACCCGCCTGTCCGGCATCAAGGTCGACAACTGGAAGGTCGCGGTCTACACGCTCTCCGGCTTCTTCATCGGCATGTGCGCCCTGTTCTATGCCGCAGCCTACACCACCATTACCCCGGGCACCGGCGCAGGCCAGGAAATGAACGGCATCACCGGCGTCATCATCGGCGGCACGTCCATGTCCGGCGGCTCCGGCACGATGGTCGGCACGCTCATC